>NZ_JACASN010000010.1:0-125304 GCF_013390985.1 Acinetobacter sp. Swhac1
CCAATGCCTTAAAAGAGGTGGTGCTGCAACAGCGGGTGCTGCATGCAGATGAAACACCGGTCACCATCATGCGGATGGGTGAGAATAATAAAAAACCGAAGAAAGGTTATGTCTGGGCCTATGCCACTACACAGTACAATCCAGTTCAGGCGGTGATCTATGACTTTCAGGATAGTCGTTCAGGCCAGCATGCTGAAGAGTTCTTGAAAGGCTGGCAGGGTTATCTAGTCTGTGATGATTACAGTGGTTATAAAGCACGTTTTAAATCAGGTCAGGTCATTGAGGTGGGCTGCATGGCGCATGCGCGTCGTAAATTCCATGAACTGCATGTGACCAAAAAAAGTCAGGTCGCTGAACAGGCATTAGTGCTGATTCAGAAACTGTATGCGATAGAAGCAGAGCTCAGGAAAAAGACCGATGGTACAGCGGAAGACCGCCGCGAATACCGACAACAGCATAGTCAACCAGTGATGCAACAACTATATGAATGGCTCAACCAACATCATCTGACAGTGCCATCGAGTTCTCCAACCGCCAAGGCGATCAATTACACTCTGAAGCGTTGGCCAGCTTTAAGCCGCTATCTGGATGATGGCAATCTACCTATTTGCAATAATTGGGTCGAGAATCAGATGCGTCCCTGGGCGTTGGGGCGCAAGAACTGGCTGTTTGCAGGTTCGCTGCGCAGTGGTCAGCGAGCGGCAAACATCATGACTTTAATCCAGTCAGCAAAGCTGAATGGCTTGGATCCGTATGCCTATTTAAGTGATGTGCTGAAAAGGCTGCCGACACATAAAGTGACCCAGATTGAAGAGTTACTGCCACACTGCTGGAAACCTAAATCGAATTAAAAAATAGGTATGGGATTCAGCGGACGCTTACCTTAAATCAAAGACCCTATATTTTTGAATAAAAGTGAATAAAAAAATTGCGCTCAATTGAGCGCAATTTTTAGATAAATTTTAGAAGTTAGATCATCACTATTACAGTTTAGGATCACGGATTTGCAACAAACTGCTGTTGGCTTTGCTTAGGCTATCAACCAGTTTATTCATCACTGCAGGAATCAAACTGTCTGCCATTTGTGCAGCTTGCAAACCCAGTTTTTCACCCAAAGTTGGCTTTTTACGGGTTTGAATCACATAAATATCATGCTGTGGCAACAAACTTAGTAAGTATTCATCTGAGGTTTGTAACTTATCTACCAAGTTTAAATCCAGTGCATCCTGACCATACCAATGCTCACCTGTTGCCACTTTTTCAACATTCAGTTGTGGACGGTATTTTTCGACAAAGTGTTTAAATAGTACATGAGTTTGTTGCAATTCTTCTTCAAACTTAGCCTTGCCTTCTTCGGTATTTTCACCAAACATGGTCACAGTGCGTTTGTATTGACCTGCTGTGTACATCTCAAAATCTATATTTTTTTCTTTGAGCAAGCGATTAAAGTTAGGCACTTGTGCCACTACGCCAATAGAACCCAAAATCGCAAATGGCGCTGACACAATTTCTGAACCAATACATGCCATCATATAGCCACCACTTGCTGCGACTTTATCGACGCAAATCGTGAGATGGAAACCTGCATCACGCAAACGTACCAATTGTGCAGCTGCAAGCCCATAACCATGCACCATACCGCCTGGACTTTCCAAACGTACCACAACACGGTCACGTCCAGCTTTGGCCGTTGCCAAAATTAGGGTGATTTCTTCACGCAATTGCTCTACAGCAGACGCAGCAGTATCACCTTTAAAATCCAACACATAAATTTTTTGATTGTTCTTTTTACGGGCGCGCGCTTCACGTGCCATTTGTTGTGAAAGTTGTAATAGCTCGAGTTTAGATGCCGTGGTTTGCGCAATTTTTTTTCGTTGTTCATTAATTCGCGCATTCAAATGACTAATCCGAATTTCGGCAGGTAGTTTAGGTAAATGAAATAACATAAAAATGAGTTCTCAATTTAATTCGGTTTATTAGGACTACATTAGGTCAATTTCGACTTTTTCAATACTTTTTCTATCTTAAAGCAGCTTCTTTTTGAATCAATCGTAAATATCGTTTAGAAATCTGCCGAACAGCCATTAAACGTACAGCAAACCAAATTTGCCCCTGATAGCAAATCCCAATAATAAGTGCGTTGATCGGCCACCAACCAAACAGTAGAAAACTACCTCTACGCTCATGATCTGAAGGTGCAAGCATTGAATAGAAACACACTAAACCTACGCAGAAACACATTACGCAAAGAAATTCACCTACTGCACTGTGCAAGAACGGTAACTTATTTTTTTGTTGTGCTTTTACATAGCGATAAAACTTAAATTTAGCATTGGCATCGATATAGTCTCGCCAAGCCTGCCGAAAATGGGGATCACTTACTTGCTGCTGTACCCTAAAATAAACAACAAGCACTATCACACCTGAAACTATCACAAATTGATCATACAACCAACGATGATAATTGCTCATATTGGGGCTTTGAGAAGTTGGAAACCACCCATCATGGTTAAAAAACGTTGCCAATAAAATACTCAGCAAAACCAAAAGTGCTGCTATCGTCTCTGCACTATGTTGAAATCCAAACAAGGCATCGATTATTTTTTTCGTGGCTTGGCGTGCTGGTTTTGCCTGTTGTCGTTCTTCTTGTGAAGGAAACTGCATTTTTTATTTTCGCTGCGCGTACAAAACAATCAATACTATAACAAAAAAAACAGAATCCTAAGATTCTGTTTTAATAGCTTTCAGGACTTAAGCAGGTTAACCAAAACGACCTGTAATATACGCTTCAGTTAATTGATGGTCTGGCTGAGTAAATACTTTTTCAGTTGCATTCACTTCAATCAAATCACCCAAATGGAAGTATGCGGTACGGTCAGATACACGCGCTGCCTGTTGCATTGAGTGCGTTACAATCGCAATCGTATATTGAGTAGAAAGTTCAGAAATTAACTCCTCTACTTTAGCCGTTGCAATTGGGTCAAGTGCCGAACATGGTTCATCCATCAAAATTACTTCTGGACTTACCGCAATGGTACGCGCGATACAAAGACGTTGTTGCTGACCACCAGAAAGACCAGTACCCGGTTGATTCAAACGATCTTTCACTTCATCCCACAAACCTGCTTTACGTAAGCTGTTTTCAACAATTTCTTCTAAATCGTACTTATCACGTGCTAAACCATGTAGTTTAGGGCCATAAGCCACGTTTTCAAAAATTGATTTAGGGAATGGGTTTGGCTTCTGGAACACCATGCCCACTTGCGCACGTAATAACACCACGTCAAGGTTCGGGTCATAAATGTCTTGGTTATCCAACATTACTTTACCCGTTACACGACAGCTATCAATCGTGTCGTTCATACGGTTTAAAGTACGCAAGAACGTAGATTTACCACAACCTGATGGACCAATGAAGGCAATCACTTCATTTTCATAGATATTTAAATCAATACCTTTAATCGCTTCAGATTCACCATAATACACATGCACGTCATTGGTACTTAACTTTACATTTGATGATTTCGCTTCTTTTTTGCTTGAAGTTTGCGTATCAAATTGTGAAACAAACGAAGTCGATGATTGCTTCTGTTCTACATCGGTAGATGTAAATTGGCTTTGTTGTGGATTCACTTGCTTATCCTGTTCTAAGGAATTCTGTTTTTCTGTGCTTGCTACAGCATTCATATTCTCTGCCCTCAATTACCAGCGTACTTCAAACTTCTTACGTAACCAAATTGCAAGGCTGTTTAAGCCAATCATTAGCGCAAGTAGTACGATAATGGCTGCAGCGGTACGTCCCTCGAAGAAGTTACGCAATTCATTACCCTGCCATAAGAAAATTTGCACAGGTAACGCAGTAGATTGATCAAGTGGAGTTGCTGGTACACTGGCAACGAAAGCACTCATACCAATTAATAACAATGGTGCGGTTTCACCTAAAGCTTGTGCGACACCAATAATTGCACCCGTTAAAATACCCGGCAATGCAAGTGGGAGTACGTGGTGGAACACTGTTTGTAAACGAGAAGCACCCAAACCTAAAGCAGCTTGACGAATAGACGGTGGCACTGCTTTTAATGATGCACGCGTGGTAATAATCACGGTTGGTAAAGTCATTAAACTCAGTACCAAACCACCGACCAATGGTGCAGACAATGGTAAATGCATCCAACCAATAAAGATCGCAGCACCCAACAAACCAAATACAATAGAAGGTACAGCGGCCAAGTTATTGATGTTCACTTCAATAATATCAGTAATCGCATTTTTTGGCGCAAATTCTTCTAAGTAAATTGCTGATGCAACACCAATTGGAATCGAAATAAAGATCACAATCAGCATCATGAATAATGAACCCATGAATGCACCTGCCAAACCAGAAGTCGCTGGAGAACTACGTGAGTCTGGGCTAACAAAAATATTGGTATTGAAAGTACTTTCAATAATACCTTGTGATTCGAGCTGATCTGCCAATTGACGTACTTCAGGGCTTAATTGTTGCTGCTCATCTGGTAAGCTGCGGTCAATCTTGCCTTCTAACCATACATCAACGTTCGCATCTGCAAGCACTTTCACTTCTTTGGTTTGACCAATTAAAGAAGGATCAGCCAAGACCATGTCACGAATACGGTATGCTTCAGAACTGGTATATAAGTAACCAAGATCATCACGCTTAGCTTCAAGCGCTTTGTCTTTCGCCACAATACCATTCACGATTAAAGCATCCCAATCGACCATACCCATTTCGGTTTGCCACGCAATCATACGGTCTTCGTATTGTGCTGGTGACTCGCCTGCAATCGCCTTAGGTTTTGGACCTGCATTGACAATCGCTGGATCGAAGTAAATTGGAAGGCTCATGCTGCTTTGCCAGAACGCAGGCAAACCTTTAGATAAGATACTGCCGAATAACAATACGACAAAGAATAAACCTGCAATAACTGCCGAGAACCCCATCAAACGGAAGGTTTTTTCCTTACGATGACGCTTACCCAATGAACTGGCGATGGTTTTTTTACGTTGTTCACGTAATTCGGCAGCAGCTTGTGGATCTAACTGATCCAAAGACGATGTATTTGAAGTACTCATTAGTCGTATTGCTCACGATATTTACGCACAATGTATAGTGCAACAATGTTCAAACCTAAGGTAATCACGAACAGGGTCAAACCAAGTGCGAAAGCAACCAATGCCTGCGGACTTGCGAAATCTGTATCACCTGTTAATTGGTTCACAATCGTAATCGTAACCGTAGATACCGCTTCTAATGGGTTTGCGTGTAGTAAAGGACTATTACCTGCAGCCAACACCACAATCATGGTTTCACCAATTGCACGTGATGCAGCAAGTAAGAATGCACCAATCACCCCTGGTAATGCAGCTGGCATCACCACGCGACGAATGGTTTCAGATTTGGTTGCACCTAAGCCTAAAGAACCATCACGCAGCGCACGCGGCACTTGCGTAATAATGTCATCAGACAATGAAGATACAAAAGGAATGATCATAATACCCATCACTAAACCAGCGGTTAATGCACTCGTGGCATTAATATCTAGTCCAATGATTGCACCCGCAGTTTTAAGGAACGGGCCGATGATCATCATGGCAAATACACCGTACACAATGGTCGGAATACCTGCTAAAACTTCAATGGTCGGCTTTGCCCATGCACGGAATTTAGGCGATGCATATTCTGCAAGGTAAATGGCGATCATTAAACCAATAGGTACTGCAACTAATAAAGCAATACCACTCACCATCAATGTACCCCACAGTAATGGAAGTAAACCATAACTGCCATCTGCACTACCCGAGGTGCTAAAACCAGGGTTCCAGACTGTACCAAAGAAGAAATCCAGTGGGCTAACGAAACTAAAGAATCGCATCGCTTCACTGAACATGGACATCACAATACCAACCGTAGTTAGAATCGCAACACCAGAACATAATGCCAAAGAAATGTTGATGATTTTTTCAACTTGGTTACGTGCGCGGAATTGTTGTGAAACACGTTTCTTTGCCCACAGCAAACCAAATAAGGCCGCACAGATCACCACCGCAAGTTTGGCATAAGAACCAATGGTTTCAATTTTCGCTAATTGCTCTGCCGCTGCAACTTCGTATGCAGCAGGTGTATCACTTACACCAAAACCAGATGCAATGGCTTGTACGCGATCAACCAAAACACTTGTACTTGCAGGGTCTAGGCTTGCAGCAATGTGCGCTGGCACATTATTAATTACCACTTGCTCTAGAATACTTGGTTCAACCAAGTTCCAAACAATCAAAATTAAAAAAGCAGGAATACCACACCATAATGCTACCAACGCGCCATAATATCCTGGGCGTGAATGTAACATTGCAGAGTTATTTCCCTTACCTGCTAGGTTACGGCTCTTGCTTAACCCGATTTGATAGGCTACGGCGATAATCGCCAATAACACACCTATGAGTAGCAGATTCATGTATTCTCCACTGTTTTTTCAATTTGTGTTTTTGAAAAAACATTTCTTAGCAAAAAGCCGATGGCAGGTTGTTCCCTGCCATCAGCTGTTTTAACTCAAATTACTTAACCGCTTTACCAGCTTTGAAGTTAGCAAGAACTTGTGCACGCTCTTTGTCAGACATAGAAATTAAGCCTGCTTTGTCTAACTTAGAACCTTTACCAGATACTTTTTTGCTCAAGAAGTATTCAGTAAATTGCGGTAAACCTTTGATTGATTTAAGGTGCTCACCTTTCACGTAGAAGAACAATGGACGTGATACAGGGTAAGAACCATTTAAAATTGTGTTTTCAGATGGCGCTACGTTGTTTACAGTTGCAACACGTAAACGGTCACGGTTTTGGTCATAGAAACCTAAGCCGAATACACCTACTGCGCTTGGAGAAGTTTTCAAACGTGCCAGTGTTTCTGTGTAGTCACCCGCGATTTCGATTACACGACCATCCTTACGGAAAGTAGTACACGCTTTCTTTTGCGCATCTTTGTCTAATGCTTTGATTGCAGCATAAGCTTCACAGCCTGCATCAACCATTTTCTCTTGGAACACTTCACGTGTACCGTGGTTAGACGCTGGAATTACAAGTGTAATAGGCTCGTTTGGAAGTGTTTTGTCAATTTGGTTCCAACGTGTATATGGGTTAGCAACCATTTTACCTTTAGATGGTAATTGAGCTGCAATTGCTGCATATACATGGTAAGGCTTTAATTTGTAAGCCGCTTTGTTTGCGTTAGAAGCAAATACGATACCGTCGTAACCAATTTTAATTTCTAAAACTTGGTTTACGCCTGCTTTTTTACAAGCAGCTAATTCTGAATCTTTAATTTTACGAGATGAGTTCGCGATGTCGATTGTGTTATCACCCACACCTGTACAGAACTGCTTCAAACCACCTGAAGAACCGCCTGAACCAACAACTGGAGTTTTGAATTGTGGGAAAGTATTACCAAATTCTTCTGCTACAATACTTGCGTATGGTAGAACGGTTGAAGAACCCGCGATTTGAATGGTGTCACGAGCTGCGTTAGCAGTTGTTACAGCTGCTGCAGATACGGCTAAAGCAATGGCGATGTTAGTAAAGCGCATTCTGTTCTCTCTCATAGTATGCAAGTTCGGAGTACGTCACTTGTTATTAAGTTTTGTACTTATTTCGATAACTGCATTGTGGTTTTATAATATGACAACCATGTTACAGCTTTGTTACGCTTTGGTTATATTTGCTTTTCGTATCTGAAATAATTTTTAAATGATTTAAAATCAATAACTAATAAAACACTAGAGTGCTTATTTTTTTCAGTATTTAAATTTCAAATTGTAATAATTCATGCCAATGTCATCATTATTTATGGTTTTTTCTACCAAAATTGATGGTTTATTCGCCAATTGCGTAATTTTTATGACATCCGCAGTGCATTATTTGAGCCCAAAACACCCAATCCATCACAAAATTCAAGCAAAATGCTACAACGCTTCACTGGAATATTTTAATCAGGCACAAAAAAAGCCACCGTAGTGACTTCTTTTGTTGTATTTCATAACAATCTGAATTATGAAAGCATTAGTCGATTGGTGGTGTATAAGTACCCGCTACAATCGTATCTTTAATACGATCTGCTTCTGCCAATACCAAGCCCAATAAGTTTTTCACGTTTTCAAGTGTTGCCACTGGACTTAAAGTCGTCATCTTCAATGATTGAAGATTACCGACTTTAGTTACACCAATATTGGCTTCACCACGTGCAAATAACTCATCTGCCACGTTTTGGTTCAAGCTATCCAAGAACTCTGCTGGATAACCTTCAGGCACAACACGGAACAACACTGAAGCAAATTGTGGTTCAACCAACAATTCTAAACCTGCAGTCGCTTTAATATAATCAGCAACGTCACGGGTTAGCTTCACACCATGATCAATCATAGAACCGTAAAGCTCTTCACCTAATGCTTCAATCGTCATCCAAAGTTTCAACGCATCAAAACGACGCGTTGTTTGCAATGACTTAGACACCAAGTTTGGTACGCCATGTTCTTCATCATAAGCAGAGTTCAAATATTCTGCTTCATAGTGCATGAAACGATAGTTCGCTTCATCTTTCAGTAAGAACGCACCGCACGAAATAGTTTGGAAGTAATGCTTATGGAAATCCAGTGTCACAGAATCAGACAGCTCAATACCATCAAGCATGTCACGATGACTGTTAGAAAGAATTAATGCACCACCCCAAGCTGCGTCAATGTGCATCCACGCGCCATATTGATTAGTGATGTCACGAATCTTTTTAAGCGGATCAATCGCGCCTGCATCGGTTGTACCTGCAGTCGCAACCACACACGCAACGATCTTACCTTCAGATTTTAAATGCGCCATGGTTTGCTCAAGTGCAACCACGTCCATTTGTGCATTTTCATTAACAGGTACAGTAACAACCGATTGGAAGCCCATACCCATCATCGCCATGTTCTTTTGCACAGAGAAGTGTGCATTTTCAGAACAAATGACTTTCACATTACGCATTGCATCGCTTGGAATACCATCGCGCTGAACAGACCACGGATTACCGTTTTCATCTTTCCAGTTCTTTGCAATACACGCATCACGCGCCAATAACACACCCATCAAGTTAGACTGCGTACCACCTGAAGTGAACACGCCCGCTTGACCTGCACCATAGCCAACTTTTTGACGTAACCAGTCAATTAGTTGTACTTCCATCAATGAACCTGCAGGGCTTTGATCCCAAGAGTCCATAGACTGGTTGGTTGCGTTAATGAGAACTTCTGCAATTTGGCTTGCCACCATAGTTGGACAATGCAAATGTGCCAAAGAATGTGGATGATGAACTTTTAAACTTTTGTTTAAGAAAAGCTCAACCATGCGTTCCAATGACTTTTGTACACCCAAACCTTGTTTTGCAGGCTGGAAAGAAATCGCTTCACGCAATTCTTTAATGCTGCCGCCTGTGTACATTTTGTCATTTTGCAACCATGCCGCGACTGCTTGAGTCGCTTGTTCCATTGCTGCACTGTAGTCAGCAATGGATTGAGCATCATTGCAGAGTAACGCTTTACGATGTTCTGCAAAATCTACCATAAACTTATGCGCCTCGAACTGCGACTAACGCTTCAGCAACTGCTTTCTTGAAGCGAGCGATGACTTCTACACACTCTTCTTGAGTAATGATGAGTGGACAAAGTAAACGGATTACCGTACCACCACGACCACCTTTCTCAAGCAACAATTTGTTGTCAAAACATGCAGCTTGAACAGCAGCAGCCAATTGAGAGTCTGCTGGATAAGCACCTAAACGGTCTTTTTCTTGGCGTTCATCTACAATTTCAATACCAATCATTAAACCGCGACCACGAACATTACCAATACATGGGAATTCAACCGCTAATTTTTTCAATTCAGCCTGAAGGAACTCACCACGCTCTTGTGCGTTTTGTGCCAAGTTTTGTTCTTTAATGGTTTTAAGTACAACAAGACCTGTACCCATTGCCAATTGGTTACCACGGAAAGTACCCGTATGACCTGCTGGCTGCCATGCGTCGAACTTACGTTTAATGGCAAGTACAGCTAATGGTAAACCACCACCAACAGCTTTAGACATAACAATCACGTCTGGCTCAATACCTGCATGTTCAAATGCAAACATTTTGCCTGAACGTGCAAAGCCCGCTTGTACTTCGTCTAGAATTAAAACGATGTTGTGCTTTTCAGTCACTTCACGGATTTTCTTCAACCATTTTACTGGTGCAGTCACAACACCGCCTTCACCCTGAATTGCTTCAAGAATTACAGCTGCAGGCTTAGTGACACCGCTTTCTACATCTTCAATAAAGTTTTCAAAATAATACGTTAAAGCATCTACACCCGCTTCGCCACCAATGCCAAGTGGGCAACGGTATTCATGCGGATACGGCATAAATTGAACACCAGGCATTAAACCATTTACTGCATTTTTTGCAGACAGGTTACCTGTCATGGCCAATGAGCCATGTGTCATACCATGATAGCCACCTGAGAAACTAATAACTGAGCTACGACCTGTGTAGGTTTTTGCCAGTTTAATTGCAGCCTCAGTGCCATCTGCACCTGTAGGACCACAGAATTGTAAGCAGTACTCTTCTTGGCCGCCAGGCATGTGTGAAAGCAACGCTTCAGTAAAAGCATCTTTCAAAGGTGTCGTTAAATCTAGGGTGTGTAATGGCAAACCACTCGCTAAAGTGTCTTGGATGCTTTGAACCACCGCAGGATGGTTATGACCCAATGCCAAGGTCCCTGCCCCAGCCAAACAATCTAGGTACTCAGTACCTTCAACATCGGTAACCCAACAACCCAGTGCTTTCGCTATCGCTAACGGTAATTTACGAGGATAACTACGCACATTCGATTCCATCTGACTTTGGCGAGTCAAGTAGTATTCGTTTGTGGAATGGTTGGCAGGGTTTACAGAAGTAACGCTCATATCGAATTACCATCTCTGATATGGGTTGAAAGAAATAAGTCTGGTGACTTGCGGTCCTTTGACTCGGTGCTTTTTTGATCTAGCGAGATAGAGTTTTGTTCTTCAAGACTAGGAAGCGGGATAATACCTAATTTTTCTAGAAAATAAACAGGTTTAACCCAAATATTGCCTAATTTCATCGAAAAAACATATCTTGCAGATGATTCGATTGAATTATCATCTTACATTATGACAAAGGAAAGAAAAATTAACTCTTTCCTATTCCTTTATACTTTCTTTTGAGCAATCTCTCAAGCTGTGCAGCATTTATTTTCAAAATAGTATAGATCATTATTTTTATTGAATTTTATAAACCTGAATTTACTGCAATTTTATAGCGAAATTTTACAAAGCCACCACAATTTCGACTAAAAATCCTCACAAAGCAAAGTTACTATTTAAAGCAGACAAATCAACTTCAAACTTTCCGATAATTTGAACAATAGGTCAGAATATGCGCTTACTTTCTCTCGTTGCTACGCTCTTGGCTGCTGGTGCTGCCAGTACGGTATTTGCACAGCAAAATGAATCACTGAATTACAATATCGTCAATGTACAAGCTGAGGCTTCACGCGAAGTTTCAAATGATCAAATGCATGCAGTACTGTATATTGAAAAAAGTCACAAACAACCTGCAGAGTTGGCTTCGCAAATCAATCAGTTAATGAGCCAAGCTATTGCAACTGCACGTAAATATCCACAAGTGAAGGTAGAAACAGGTTCACAAACCACTTATCCAATTTACGACAATGACAGCCGTAAGTTAAAAGAATGGCGTGGTCGTGCCGAAGTGCGCGTGCAAAGCACCGACTTTAAAGCCGCAAGCCAATTGGTGAGTGAGCTACAACAAAACTTCCAAACCCAATCAATTAACTTTAGCGTGTCGGATGCACAACGCAAAAAAGTTGAAAACGAGTTGATGGTCGAAGCGTCTAAAAACTTTCAACAACGTGCGCAAATGTTAAGTCAGGCTTGGAATAAATCGGGCTATAACTTGGTTAATTTGAACCTAAACACCAATTCTTATTTTCCGCAGCCTGTTATGCGCGCAAGCATGGCAAAATTTGCAGTCGCAGAAACGGCTGTAGCTGATCAAGATATGGCAGCAGGTGAATCTAAAATTACAGTCAATGCGAATGGAACGATTCAGTTTAAATAAACCTGAAGCATGACATGAATTGCTTAAGTAATAAAAAACCGCTTGGATATTCCAAGCGGTTTTTTTTGATAACTTCAATTGAATGATAACTTACAGCATCATCAATAAATCGCCATGTGATTGCGGTGAATCATCTCCAACGAACGTGCCTCGCCTAACACCTGATGCACTTTGTCAGAAGCCAAGCCTTTGACCAAGTCAGCTGAACGCGAACTAAAATTAACACGTCCAACTGCCACACGATGGCCTTGCGTATCTACACATTCCACCACATCACCACGGTCAAAATGCCCTTCTACGGCTTTTACACCCACAGGCAATAAACTGCGATGATTTTCTTTAATGGCTTTGACTGCACCATCATCAATAACCAAACGTCCTGCTGTTTGTAAATGTGCTGCCAACCATTGTTGATGTGCGGCAATACGGTCATTATCGGTAATAAATAAAGTACCCAACAATTCGCCCGCCATTAAACGCGCAAGTACGTTGTCACTTTCACCACTGGCAATCAACGTCGGACAGCCCGATTTAGCCGCTAAACGTGCCGCACGAACTTTAGTCAGCATACCGCCACGCCCAAACTTACCGCCACCACCTGCCATATCGAACAAGCTTTCATCCAAAGCACGTACGGTATGGAATAGTTTTGCATTTGGGTTAGAACGTGGGTCAGAGTCAAACATGCCTTGCTGATCAGTCAAAATGATCAGTAAGTCTGCATGCACTTGCCCTGCCACCATTGCAGCCAAGGTGTCGTTATCACCAAAACGAATTTCATCGGTAGAGACCGTGTCATTTTCATTAATGACAGGAATCACCCGCCATTCAATCAGGTTTTGCAAAGCATCACATGAGTTTAAATAGCGACGACGATCCGCCAGATCATCATGCGTTAAAAGTACTTGTGCCGTTTGAATTTGGTGTTTTTCCAGCACACTTGACCAAGTCTGAATTAGTCCCATTTGACCAATGGCAGCGCATGCCTGAAGACTGGGTAGATCAGTGGGTCGATGCTCTAGTTTCATTCGCACCATACCTTCAGCCACAGCTCCCGATGACACCAAAATAATTTCGTGTCCTGCATTGTGTAGATCTGCAATTTGTCCCGCCCAATGCGAGATCGCATCTAAATCTAAACCTTGCCCATTGGCTGTGAGTAAAGATGATCCGATTTTAACAACGATTCGTTTACAACCCTTGAGCTGACGTTGCCCATCTACCACTTCTATCATCTTGTCCTCAGTCACTTTTTGTAGCGCTTAGCGTACGTAGTACACTTCTACTTCGCCATCTTCACCATCATCGTCTTCGTCATCATCGCCCAGCATACCTGCAAGACGTTGCTGACGGCGCATCTCACGATACGCTTCTTTCGCGGCAATGGTTTGTTCACGTGTTTCAGCTTCCAGCTGATCACGGAATGCTTTCATTTCTGCTGCGTACTCAGGATCTTCAACTTCGCGTTCGCGTTGTTGCTCAATTTGATCCATCAGGTAATAAACCACTTGCTGAGTACCTTCAGACATTAAGCCTGAAGTTTTAAATACAGGGCCGTCCCACTGCAATTCTTCCAGAATGTGTTTACACCACTCTTCGCGTGAATCTTCAGGAATTTGATCCAGTTTATTTAACACCAACACCATTGGCAATTTAGCCAAAGTTGGAGAGAATTTTTTCAATTCTTCCATAATGGCTTTGGCATTATACGCTGGGTCAGAGCCATCAATAGGCTGAACATCTACAATGTGTAGCAAAATACGGGTACGTGCCAAGTGTTTCAAAAAACGAATACCAAGGCCTGCACCTTCAGCCGCACCTTCAATTAGCCCTGGAATATCTGCCATGACAAAAGAACGATGACGATCTGCATCCACCACGCCTAAATTTGGCACCATGGTGGTAAATGGATAGTCAGCAACTTTTGGTTTTGCCGCAGACACGGCACGAATAAAGGTCGATTTACCCGCGTTTGGCATGCCTAGCAAGCCTACATCGGCAAGGACTTTCAACTCCAAACGGATTTCACGGAATTCACCTTTGGTACCATGCGTGAATTTACGCGGTGTTCGGTTGGTAGATGATTTAAAGTGAGTATTCCCTAAACCACCATCACCGCCTTGAGCGACCAATACTTTCTGACCGCTTTCGACTAAATCTGCAATAATATCGCCAGAGTCTGTATCTACAATGGTTGTGCCCACTGGAACGGTCAAAACGACAGATTCACCGCCACGACCTGCACAGTTTGCGCCCGACCCGTTTTTACCACGTTCAGCCCGAAATTTACGGGTATAACGATAATCTACAAGGGTGCTTGCGTTGTCGTCGGCTTGAATAAAAATGCTACCGCCACGACCACCATCACCGCCATCTGGTCCACCAAATGGTACAAATTTCTCTCGGCGAAAACTGGCTACGCCATTGCCACCGTCGCCAGCCTCTACGGTAATGACTGCTTCATCAACAAAGCGCATCTTGCCAATCCTCTAAAAACTTTAAAAGCCGTATATTCTGCCATATTTTAGAAAATTTCTCGAATTATATTTATGCAATCGTATACAGAACTACTTTTTATCCTTGATTGTTCATAACACTCATTGCTTTTAGCAATGAGAAGTTCATTTTTTTCTTATGCGGGTTTTGTATCGACCTATTGATCTTGGGAAGCAGTCTATTTCAGTAGCGGCATCATGACCCTACTTTTTGCAGGCTTGTTATGGACAAAACTTCCATCTACGACTGTCAACACAGACTAGACTATAGCAGGCATTTATCGTTCTTTAATTCAATTGGCTCTGACTCAGCCATATTTAATTCATAGCGTGCGCAGGCGCTTTGGGCTTTGCCATTTTGTCCTTGGTTTTTACTTCCATGACTTTTGTTTATGTCATTCTGCCTTGTTGTTTTAGTGATTTCTCAAATTAGGCTTTTGGGTTTATTGGGTGGCAGCGGAATTTTCTCGTCAAGTGGGTCTGTTTAGACGGTGGGCAAAAGGCGTGAAATTGTGTCGCAATGTTATGTATTGGCTTGATGTTGTTTTCTTGCATTCCACTTTTTGCACAGCAGAATATCGTGGCCTATGCCGTTGGCGTGTTGATGAGTTATTTTGGTCTAACTGCTTTTCACGTATTAAATCATAACTTAGTGTACCGAATTGATGCCACCGCACGTTCCCGCATCAATGCGGTATAGATGACCATTTATTTTTCAGGTGCGGCACTTGGTTCATTGACGGCGCTCTACACATGGCATTAGGGGGGCTGAATGGATGATTTTGCCAGTATATTGTTGTTTGCCTTAAGGATTTTACTGATTGATCGTTATGATTTTTCACATCGACGCACTATTTAATCATCCAGAATGTGCTTTGGAGTAGGAACATCTACAGCGACTTCCCTAAAAGATGAGTAATCCATTAGTGAGAAGATTGCTGTGAAGTTTCAGGCAAATGCTGTTCTAAATACTCAATCAGTTGATTCACTCTTGCTGCAATTTGTGAGCCTTCAAAAGTGAGCTGATATTCCACTTTAGGTGGTACGGTTGGATAGACAGTGCGTAAAATCAAACCATCTTGTTCTAAAGTTTTCAGGGTTTGAGCCAACATTTTTTCACTCACTCCTTCAATGCGCTGTCTTAACTCACTAAAACGGTGTAAACCCTCGCTTAAACAATGTAACACCAACATTGACCATTTGTTGGCTAGATGCTCCAAACGAACCCGAGATGGACAATCTTTAGCAAGGACTTGTCCAAGTATGTGACTAGTGGCGTATTGCATAACGGTATCCTTCTTTTATTTCTATTGTTTAGGCTTTGAAAGCTTGAAAGCAAAATAAAACTTACTTTTTAGCATAGACTTTATTTTAGTAAGTTTATAATAGCGTATTCGGTGAAAATTTCAACACTCACTCTTATATTAGATGATGAATTAAAGCGCATAAAAAAGAGCCTCAAATGAGGCTCTTTTTTTGCTTTCACAAATTATGCATTTGTTTCAGCAGGAACTTTAGGATAGCTTACGCCGCCCATTTGTTCAGCAATACGCAGTACTTGGCAGCTATAACCCACTTCGTTGTCATACCAAACGTAAGCAGTTAAACGGTTGCCTGAAGTGATGGTTGCTTGCGCATCAAACACACCTGCAGTACGCGAACCAATGAAGTCACTTGAAACCACTTCAGTCGAGTTGGTATAACCAATTTGACCTTGAAGATTAGAGTGAATTGAAATTTGACGAATATATTCGTTCACTTCTTCACGATCTACTTCTTTCTCTAGCGTTAAGTTCAAGATTGCAAGTGATACGTTTGGCGTTGGAACACGTACAGAGTTACCTGTTAATTTACCTTGTAATGCAGGCAATGCTTTCGCAACTGCTTTCGCTGCACCTGTTTCGGTAATAACCATGTTCAATGTTGCTGCGCGACCACGACGATCAGCCTTGTGATAGTTATCAATCAAGTTTTGGTCGTTAGTGAATGAGTGAACAGTTTCAACGTGACCATTCACAACAGTGTACTTGTCATGCAACACTTTTAAAGTTGGTGTAATTGCGTTTGTTGTACAGCTTGCTGCAGAAATAATGGTATCTTCATCAAGAATGTCTGCTTGGTTAACACCGTACACCACGTTTTTCATGTCACCTTTACCAGGTGCAGTTAAAATTACGCGTGCAGCACCTGGGCATTGAAGGTGTTGTGCAAGACCTTCTGCATCACGCCATTTACCAGTGTTGTCAATCACCAATGCATTGTTGATGCCATAAGCCGTATAGTCTACTTCAGATGGGTTAGACGCATAGATCACTTTAATGAAGTTACCATTTGCAATAATGGCTTCATTTTCTTCATCTACAGAAATCGTGCCTGCAAATGGACCGTGAATAGAGTCACGACGCAATAAAGACGCACGTTTTTCTAAATCACCATCAGACGATTTACGTACCACAATTGCTTTAAGGTTTAAACCACGACCAAGACCAGATTGACCAATGATTAAACGCGCAAGGATACGACCAATACGACCAAAACCGTAAAGTACAACATCTTTGCTTTCTACAGTTGTTGGATTGCCCGCTAAAGATTTCACAGCGTCTGCAACAAATGCATTTACATCGCCGCCTTTTTCTTTATATTCAACAGCAAGTTTACCTAAGTCGATTTCTGCTGAACCGATGTTGTCTACTTTAGCCAAAGCTTCAAGCAATGGGAAAGTGTGAACAACTGAAAGTTCTACGTCCATCATACGAGTACGACGGTGTGCTTTCAAAATTTGAATCACAGAACGGTTAACTAAAGAACGACCAAAAACTGAAACCATGATATTTTTTTCACGGTACAACTGACCGAGTAAAGCAATCATACGTTCCGCGATTTCTTCACGGTTTTTCCAGCGACCTTGGTGCTCTGCGTGTAGGGCGATGATAGTCTCTTTGCTCACAGATACGTCCTCTAATTAATTGTATATCTAGGCATGAATTTCAAAACCCGATAATTGTAATGGAATTGTCGTCAAGATTGAATCAAAAGCTGGTACTGACCCGAATATTTTCCTATATATTCACTATAAATTCATAAAATAGTGGTAATTATTTTTGTGATTTTAGTTTTTTCAACAAAAGTTCAATTTTTTAGACGAAAAGAAGGATGATGCCAAACCTCATTATCCTCTTGGAAATTTGAATATCTCACCATAACGACGGCTTTTATTATTCAGATGACTGTTGAATTTTCCGCTGTAAATCTTGCTGATTCATTTTTTGCTTTCTTAAATGCAAGCACCCTTCAACCACCAATAATGCAACTGCCAACCAAATTGGGATATAAGTCAGCCATTCCTCTGCTTCAACTCGTTCACCTAACAACATAGACACAAAAGCCAACAGCACAGGTTCTAAATAACTCAGTAAACCAAAAATCACAAAAGGCAAATAGCGGCTGGCCAAAATATAACTACCAAGTCCCAATGCACTTAAAAAGCCCAGTCCAAGTACCGACCAAATTAAATATGGAAAAGCCGCAATGACATTTACGCTGTCACTATAATAAAAGCCTAGATATACCGCGACAGGAATGACTAGCAGTAAATCCCACCAAAATCCGCCCAAGTGATCGGTTTGAAAGACCCGACGTAAAAAGAAATATAAAGGATAGGCAAATGCCACATATAAGGTTTCCCACGCCACACTGCCAATCCGCCAAATTTCGTGACTGACACCCAACACCGCCAAGGCAACTGCTGCCATCTGCCAAGTTGATAATTTTTCTTTATAGAGTACACAACCAACCAAGACCATCACCAAGGGTAATAAGAAATACCCGAGCGACACTTGTAGACCACGCCCGTTAATCGGCCCCCACAAAAATAACCACAATTGCGTAGTGCATAAAAAAGAACTAAAAATCAGCCAAAGTATGAATTGTGGTTGTTGTTTGAGCCGCTGAAAAATCGCGGAAATATGTTTTAAATCTCCCGACCACCACATAAACAAAGTTAGGAATGGCAAAGTTGCCAACATACGCCACGCAAAAGTTTCTTCGCTGTCTAAAGGTTTGAGTAATTGGGTATAAAAATACAGCACCCCAAAAGTGACCGATGCTAAAACCGATAGTGCAATGCCTTTATACATCCGACTCTCCCCTATATCAGTCGGCATTATACTCATATATACGTTGTTTTAGAGATTGATCGAATGTTCAAAATTTAAAATGACAGGATATAAAAAACCACGCAGCTTTTGCGTGGTCAATTGGTCTGCATACGTTTGTCTGCTTATATCTATAAGTAGCTCTGGAGCTGCTGCAACTTAGTCTGACTTTTTAGTTTGCGTATGTCTGGTATAAATCACATCACTTAAGTCATAACCGAGTGATTTGGCATAGTTCAGATATTCAGTCACGACAGCCTGATCAGGATGCGGCGTACGTGAAAGTACCCATAAATATTTACGGCGTGGTTCACCCACCAAGGCAGTTTGATAGTCATCATCTAGCTTTAACACCCAATAATCACCACGCCCTACAGGCAACCAACGAATGACTTCAGGTAAAAAGCTAACTTTGAGTTTGCTGTTAAAAGGCGCATTTTGTACAAAAGCTTCGCCCAAAGCACGCATTTGTTTGCCATCTTTTGCAATACAACGGTTATCCACCTGCACATTGCCATTTTCATTCAATGTATATGCTGCTGTTACGTTCGAACCGCATTTGTTTTGGAAATATAAAGGCTTTCTTGCAACCTCATACCAAACGCCTAAATATTTATCTAATTCGACTTTTTCTACCGTTTTCATCGGTTCATTGGTTTTGGAATATGCCATAGTCGCAGCACCCAAACCAATCAGCACCACACCACCAAGGGCAATTTTGGCAAGTCGCGCACCTGCAAACGGAAGTTTTTTAGCCATTGTCCCAACCTCTAAACTCTAATGTTCAGTCAATTTTGTTTATCTTCTTCAAAAATAACCGCAAGCATTTCAATTTACTGTATGGATATGTAATTTTTGCAACTCAAATTTTACATAGCAAGTTTAGTATGCAAACTCGCACTTACACTGACAGTGCAATTCGCCCCAATTTAGCCAGATTGCAACATTTGCGCTTTTAAACGCAAAATTTCATCACGTAAACGAGCCGCTTGTTCAAATTGCAGTTCTTTAGATGCTTTCAACATCTCTTTTTCAAGTTTGGCAATATGTTTGGCATACAGTTTAGGATCAGCCAAAATGTGCTGTTCATCGTCACTTAAAGCACGGCTTTGTGCATTGATTTTTTCATCAATTTGCTCATCGTTCAGCACTTCACCTGTGTCGATTTCTTTAATCACCTGACGCACTGCACTACGTGGAGTAATGCCGTGCAATTCATTAAATTCAATTTGTTTGGCACGACGACGCTCTGTTTCATCTATCGCCTTTTGCATTGAATCGGTAATGCGATCTGCATATAAAATTGCTTTACCTTTCAAGTTACGTGCTGCACGTCCAATGGTTTGAATCAACGAACGTTCTGAACGTAAAAAGCCTTCTTTGTCGGCATCTAAAATTGCCACTAAAGACACTTCAGGCATGTCTAAACCTTCTCGTAACAGGTTAATGCCAACCAAGACATCATGCACGCCTGTACGTAATTCGTGAATAATTTTGACGCGTTCTACGGTATCAATATCAGAGTGTAAATAAGCCACTCGAATGCCGTATTCTTTTAAATACGAGGTCAAATCTTCAGCCATGCGTTTGGTTAAAGTGGTGACCAACACCCGCTCATTCAATTCTTTACGCAAATTGATTTCAGACAGCACATCATCCACCTGCGTTAACACAGGACGAATTTCAATTTCTGGGTCAATCAATCCTGTTGGACGCACCACTTGCTCTACAATTTGTTGCGATTTTTCCAACTCATATTGTGCAGGTGTAGCGCTCACATAAATTGTGGATGGGACGATGCGCTCCCATTCTTCAAATTTCATTGGACGGTTGTCTAACGCACTAGGTAAACGGAAACCATAATTCACCAAGTTTTCTTTACGTGATCGGTCACCTTTATACATCGCGCCAATTTGCGGAACGGTCACGTGCGATTCATCAATAATCAGCAAGGCATCATCAGGTACATAATCAAACAAAGTGGGCGGTGCTTCGCCTGCAGGTCGTCCAGACAAATGTCGTGAATAGTTTTCGATGCCGTTGGTATAGCCCAATTGCTGCATCATTTCTAAATCATAGCGGGTACGTTGTTCTATGCGCTGCGCTTCTAGCAATTTGTCATGTTCGCGAAAAAACACCAAACGCTCTTTTAGTTCTTCTTTAATGGTACCAATCGCACGTTCCAAATTATCCTTAGGCGTAACATAGTGACTTTTAGGATAAATAGTCACGCGCGGCACTTTACGCACCAATTTGCCTGTTAATGGATCAAACCAACGAATCGAATCGACTTCATCATCAAATAATTCTATGCGAATAGCATGCTGATCAGATTCAGCAGGGAAAATATCTAAAATTTCACCACGAATACGGTAAGTACCGCGCAAAAACTCTAGCTCATTACGGCTATATTGCATTTCCACCAAACGACGGATCAAATCATCACGATTCACCCGATCACCTTGCACCACATGCAGCAACATGCTCATATAAGCATTGGGGTCACCCAAACCGTAAATTGCAGATACCGATGCGACAATAATGGCATCACGACGCTCTAGCAAAGCACGTGTGGCCGAGAGTCGCATTTGGTCAATATGATCATTAATAGCCGCATCTTTTTCAATAAAAGTATCGGAAGATGGTACATAGGCTTCAGGCTGATAATAGTCATAATAACTGACAAAATATTCGACTGCGTTGTTCGGAAAGAACGCTTTAAACTCACCATACAACTGCGCTGCCAGCGTTTTGTTATGTGCCATGACAATGGTCGGACGCTGTGTTCTGGCAATCACATTGGCCATGGTATAAGTCTTGCCTGAGCCTGTAACCCCAAGTAATAGCTGATCATGATAGCCCTGTTCTATCCCTTGAACCAATTTTTCAATGGCTTGTGGTTGGTCACCCGCAGGTTGATAGTTGGTGACTAAATCGAAAGGTTGCTTATCACTCACAAATGCAGCTCTCAGGTTTGATGCGACCTAATATTTTAGCAGATTTGCCTACACTCAGGACATCCGAATATGTTGTGGCGATGTTGCGTAGCTACAAAGCCATTGCTCGGTTTTAATTCTGTATTGGACGCTGTTAGAACGAAGATGTGCTACGACTAAATTGAGCACGGGGAAACTGCTTTAAGACTTGACCCACTGGCTATTCAAAGGCAACATGAAATTTCAGGACGACAACCATAAAAGCACACATTCATGACTTACCAATATCACGACGAATCAATTATCAAAAGCCTCCCTGAAGATACTGTTTTCGTATTTGGCAGTAACATGGCAGGACAACATGCAGGTGGTGCAGCACGAACAGCCAAAGAATTTTTTGGTGCCGTTGAAGGCGTCGGGCGCGGTTGGGCAGGACAAAGTTTTGCCATTCCAACCATGAATGAACATTTACAACAAATGCCACTATCGCAAATTCAGCACTATGTGGATGACTTTAAAATCTATGCCAAAAACCATCCTAAAATGAAGTATTTTTTAACTTCAATTGGTTGTGGTATTGCAGGTTATACGGTTGAAGAAATTGCCCCTATGTTTAAAGGCATTGCCCATAATGTGATTTTTCCTGCGTCGTTTCGTCCTTTTGTCGAAAAAGCATTGCCTAAACTAACGCAAAAATTACTACACACCATTTACCGTGATTCTGTGATTTTTACCCCTGCCACCGATGAATTAATTGAAGTCTTGGCATTGAGCGATAATGAAAAAGCCTTGGCTAAAATCATATTGAATACACAAATGTACCCAACTGACAGCAATGGGCGTGATCGGGTCTTTGAAATTCAGGATATTTTGCACAACTTAAATGGTAAGGTATTCGAGTTCCAAAATAATTCAGAAGGCCCAATGCTATTTGGTGCAGCGATTTTGGCTTTATTGGAATTGTATAATATCAACGAGCAAGATTTTAGCGATGTATGGCATGGCGTACGTGAAATCTCGCCGCCAAAACCTGCCAACAAAGCGCGTAAGCATGTTCGTTAATTTCAATACTTTTAAATCCCCATCAATAAAAAATGCCACGTAATTGTGGCATTTTTTTTAGCGCTTACCCATCGAACGACGAGTACCACGTGGCGGTGGCCAAGTCTTATCGGCATATTGCTCAGGTTTAGGACGCACTGAATTATGTACCGCCTGATCATTATCCTGCGCTGTATTTGGCATTGGGAATGGGAGATTCACCAATGGTTTTTTTGAAGTAGGCTGCTGCTTACTCATGACCATTACTCTTATAAAATTTGGACTATTTTAAAGTTTTTTGCCGCCCGATGCGAGAAACTTCCACCTCACAGCAGTTTTAATCACGATTTCATAGGAAATTGGTCTAATTTGGTGATTTTTTATTAATTTGATGCAATTTTAAACGACGCAGACATCGAATTTAAGCTAAGATAATATGCTTTTTATTTTTTTATCCCTATAAGAAGGAATATGCCGTGGACGTACGTCTCTCTGATCGTGTCAATGCCATCAAACCGTCCCCAACACTTGCAGTAACCAATAAAGCCGCTGAACTTAAAGCTGCGGGTCATAACGTTATTGGTTTGGGTGCAGGTGAACCGGATTTCGATACACCACAACACATCAAAGATGCAGCTATTGCAGCAATTAATAACGGTTTTACAAAATATACTGCTGTTGACGGTACGCCTGGTCTTAAAAAAGCCATTATCGCAAAATTAAAACGTGACAATAATCTTGACTACCAAGCGAACCAAATTTTGGTTTCTTGTGGTGGTAAGCAATCATTCTTTAACTTGGCGTTGGCTTTGTTAAACAAGGGTGATGAAGTGATTATCCCTGCACCGTTCTGGGTAAGCTATCCAGATATGGTGATTATTGCTGAAGGCGTGCCAGTTATTGTGGAATGTGGTGAAGAACAACGTTTCAAAATCACGCCTGAACAATTAGAAGCTGCGATCACTGACAAAACACGTTTAGTGGTGTTAAACAGCCCATCTAACCCTACAGGTATGATCTACACTAAAGCTGAATTAGAAGCTTTGGCTGCTGTACTACGCAAATACCCTGAAGTATTCATTGCATCTGACGATATGTACGAACCAATCCGTTGGGATGATGAGTTCTATAACATCGCGACAGTTGCACCAGACCTTTATGACCGCACAATCGTGTTAAACGGTGTGTCTAAAGCTTATGCAATGACTGGCTGGCGTATTGGCTATGCAGCGGGCCCTGCTAAACTAATTGGTGCGATGAAGAAAATTCAATCTCAATCGACTTCTAACCCAACTTCTATTTCGCAAGTTGCTGCAGAAGCTGCATTGAACGGCCCACAAGACGTACTTGAGCCAATGGTTGAAGCATTCAAACGCCGTCATGACTTAGTTGTAAATGGCTTGAATGACATCAAAGGTATTTCTTGCTTACCTGCAGATGGCGCGTTCTATGCGTATGCAAACATCAAACCATTAATTCGTGCGAAAGGCTTAAAATCTTGCACAGAATTCTCTGCTTGGTTATTGGAAGAAACTGGTGTTGCCGTTGTTCCTGGTGATGCGTTCGGTTTAGGTGGTTTCATGCGTATTTCTTATGCAACTGCAGACGAAGTACTTGTAGATGCGCTTGCACGTATCAAAAAAGCTGCTGAATCAATTGAAGGTGTAGATGAAGCGATTGCTTCAATCGAAGCTGAAAAAGCTGCAAAATAATCTAAACCTGTTTAGATGAACAAAACCCACGATTGAATCGTGGGTTTTTGTTTTTAATTGCGTTTTTTCACTCACTATTTCCCCTTCTTTCTGAGGAGAGAGATCACAAACAACGCTTTAAAAAAGCCTCACAATCATTTCTTGATAGATATAAGAAATTCAATAAAAGACCAAACCCGCTGCAATCTAAACGGTTTTATACACGTGGTTTAGTTAAAATCACCATCAAAATACCACACAACACAATCAAGGTTGCCACGACCATCAACAGGGTGAGTTGTTCGCCTAGAAAAATTACACCGCCTAAAATCGCCAAACACGGTACAGAAAGTTGCACAGTACTTGCGGTAATGTGATCAATTTTTTTCACAATGCTGTACCACAACACATACGCGCCAGCCGAAGCCAATGCACCCGACAACACTGCCAAAACCACACCCTGCCAAGTGATAAAACTTTCAGGTAAATGCCAAAGAAAAAATACAGCAACAAGTGGTGTCGCCAGAATGAAATTAGATAGAGTATTGGTTAAAGCATACTGCATCGTCTTTGCAGCAATACTGTAAAAACCCCATGCAATACCTGCCAGTAACATCATCAATGCATATTTGAACGTTGGCGTACTGGCTTCAGGCAATAGCAACAAGCCCATCCCCAATACAGCACAGCCTAACCCGACCCAGCGCGGCAAAGTCATGCGCTCACCATGCAAAATTGCATAACTGATCATGGTGATTTGCACTGCGCCAAATAGAATCAATGCACCAATGCCTGCATCTATATGCAAATATGCCAACGAAAAACCGAGTAGATATACAGCAAGGCTGAGTGCAGATTTCCATTGGAATTGAATTGGTTGTTGAACCTGCAAAACAGCATAGAATATGCCTAAGCACACTGCCCCACTGCCAACCCTGAGCAAACTAAAACTCATAGGGTCAATTTGCTGTTCAGCCAATGCCAAACGACACAGCAAAGAATTTGCAGCAAATGCGAGCATGGCAATGCATATTTTAATCCACACGGCTGAATATCCTTTTCAAGCTGTTCGCAAATTTTTATCGCAGTTTATAACACTATTTTGGTGCGAGTCATTTAACTCGATTCAATGCAAATCTATTTGGCTGAAATGATAAATCATCTTAGATTAAATACTATTTAGATTAGATACTGTTTTTCAATGCTGCGATCAACTCTGATTTAGACACTACAGGTTGAGTTGTCGCTTTATATTCACATAAATAGCGAAAAGCAGAGTCTAATTCTACACGCAATTGTTTTTGTTCAGACACAGACCACACGCGTGAACGGTTGCTCCCCGAAAGCGCGCTGCCCGCCAGTTGGTACAAATACAAATCATGATCACGCTGCAATGGTTTTTTTGTGCCGTTGTCTGGATGGTCTGAAAGCAATTGGCAGGATGATTGAATGAGCCATTTTTCACTAAACCACAACTGCAATAAATCGCCCAAATACAAATCTTGAGGTGCCAAAGGCCAGACATGAATAAACGCGCCTTCTACAGCAGTGTAGTATTGTTCAGGCGTAGACAAGATAGAAAGATAATGTTCTTGATAATAAGAAAATTGAGAAAAAATGTCAGAAATGCTGAGCGTATTCATTCGCTTACTCCGATTTAGCCATTTTAGTGCTGGCAAGTTGGGTTAAATCCACACTGTTTAAGATGCTACTTAAACGCTTTGTCCTGTCACTCAGACTAACAACCGATTTTGTGTAACGCAAGTCTTGTGGGTGATTTTTTAATAAAATTTTGTTTTTTGTTCAAATAAAAAGCATATAAAGTCAAAATTAAAGAAACATGACAATTTATGCTTGACCCTTGCTTAAATCTGCTTATAATCGCATTCAGATTCTCCCATAGCTCAGTCGGTAGAGCGACGGACTGTTAATCCGCAGGTCCCTGGTTCGAGCCCAGGTGGGAGAGCCAAATTCTAAAAAGCCCAAGCATAACGACTTGGGTTTTTTATTGCCTAAAATTTATGGATGATGTGGTCTGTAAATAACCAAGCAGCGATTCATGCCTTAATCGTTCAAAAAGATGAATGTAACTGTTTTGGGCAATTCAGCTTAATGTAATTCCTAATCTTAGCCTTGATCATTTCTAAGTGACTTAGGCAACAATCCACAATCAAAATACCTAAGCAATAACTTGATTGATAAAAAAACGGAACCGAAGTTCCGTTTTCTATCTTAGATCATCTACAAGTTTTAAGCGGCTTGCACAGGCACACCACTATGAAAACGGAACAGATCATCTGGACTTAAAATAAGATTCTTTTCCACTTCACGTATATGCTGAATTCGCCCCTGAATATCTTCTTCAGGGTTTTTCAGTTTTGCTGTTTTTGCTACATCCAAAGCCAGTGCCAAATAATCTTCATAATGCCGTGATTCTGATTTCAGTAAATAACGGTAATACTTACCTAATTCTTCATCTACCAATGGCGCAAGCGCATAAAACCGCTCGCATGAACGTGCTTCTACAAAGGCACCTATCACCAAAACATCAATTAGTGCTTCAGGTTCATAGGTACGGATTTCTTTACGTAAACCGCCTGCATAACGCCCTGCACTTAAACCCTGCCACATTTGCCCACGCTTTGCCATGAACTCTAGCACCTGCTCATAATGCAGCATTTCTTCGCGTACCAACTGTGCCAGTTTGACCTGCAAATCGGTAAAAAAGCTGTAACGAAACATCAGATTCATGGCTGTGCCTGCTGCTTTTTTCTCACAGTTAGCATGATCTTGCATCAAAATATCTAAATTATTTAATGCTTCGTTCAACCATTCTTTGGGTGTTTCGCAGCCTAAAAATGCTATCACAGGCTGCATCAATTCATCATAATTTATGCTGGACATAACGTTTCAAATTTTATCTTTCAATTTCAAATATACAGATTAACGCGCTGCATCAATCGCAGCTTTCATGCGTTTAACAGCCTGTTCCAAGCCGACAAATACAGCATCACCAATTAAAGCATGACCAATATTTAACTCATGGATGTGTTGAATAGCGGCAATTGCACCTACATTGTCCAAGTTCAAGCCATGCCCTGCATTAATCACTAAGCCACGGCTAGCTGCATATTCTACGCCCTGAACAATACGGGTCAATTCAGCTTGCTGTGCAGCTTCATTTTCTGCATTGGCATACGCGCCTGTATGGATTTCAATGGTCGGTGCACCACATGCAACGGCCGCATCAATTTGTGCAAGATCTGCATCAATAAACAGTGACACATCACAGCCAATTGCTGTTAATTCCTGAGTAGCGGCCTTAACTGCTGCAAAATTGCCTACTACATCCAAACCACCTTCAGTGGTTACTTCTTCACGGCGCTCAGGTACCAAACATACATGCTGTGGACGAATTTCCTTGGCAAACTCGATCATTTCTTCGGTGACTGCCATTTCCAAATTCATGCGGGTTTTCAACAACGGACGCATACGACGCACGTCATCATCCTGAATATGACGACGATCTTCACGCAAATGCAAAGTAATCCCCTCCGCACCCGCCTGTTCACAAACTAATGCGGCCTTCACAGGGTCTGGATAGTTCGTGCCACGCGCTTGTCTTAAAGTTGCCACATGGTCAATATTGACACCGAGTAAAGCCATAATAGGTTCCTACATTACGCTTGGGTTTGAGAATTCTGAATCCACAATTGGCGACTTTTTAAAGGTCGATCACCCAACAGTGAACTAATCATTTGTCGATACAGCCGAGACAGTAATTGTAACTGTTCTGGGTTAAAATCCCTACCTTTTTCATAGTCGCACATACTGAGGATCTGTGCGCCAAGCAAATTGGCTCGTGAAGCTTGTGCAGTAGGAATAAAACCATCATTCAATTGAAAATGATAATGCATATTGGGCTGAATCGGCTCTTGGTTCGCATCGACTGAAAAATCAATCGCATAGCCTAATTCTTCCAATAAAGCATGTTCAAACTGACGCAAAATTTGTCTTAAGAATAGATTGGGGTTTTCTTGACTAGATAAGTGTTGTAAATGCGCCAAAGTCTGATGATATTGCACAAAGGTTTCAGGCATTTCCACTTCGGCAGAACACAAGCGCAACACAATTTCATTTAAATAAAAGCCTGAAAAAAATGCATCACCAAAGAAAAAAACCGGTTGATTGACAATTTCTAGTTTGGTGAAATTTTTAAGGTCTGATTTTCCCGAAGCTTGTATGCGAATCGGTTGATATTGTGGCGGTGGCATTTGTCTTAAAATACCATCGACCCGCCCATGTTCGCGGGTAAACAAATGCACAATATGGCTACGTTCGCGGTATTTTCGATGATGGATTAAATAACCATGCAAGATTTCATTACGCATAATTGCGTCAATTAATCCTATTCTTTAGAGGATTCTTGTTTGGATTTTTCTTCGTCATCACCATCTGGAATGACAGCACCAACTACAGCAGCAGTGCCTTTCACCACACCCTTTGTAGTTTTGTAGGCAACTTTTACGGGAACTGTCACAACTTTGTGAATACAACCTTGCAAGACAAACATACATGCCACAATGGCCAACACTTTCATCATCACAGTTCCCTTTTCGTCAAACTTAGATATCACTATATCCTAAGCTTTTTAATGCACGTTCGTCATCAGACCAACCACCTTTGACTTTCACCCAAAGCGTCAGCATAATTTTTTGCTCGAACATTTTTTCCATGTCGACCCGTGCATCCATACCAATTTTTTTCAGCTTCGCGCCTTTTTCGCCAATCACAATGGCTTTTTGACCAGGGCGATCTACAAAAATAGTGGCATCAATATACGTACATGGCGCTTTCATACGACCCGTTTTTTCATTTAAAACCGCATCTTCAGTTTTAAATGATTCGATTTGCACGGTTAAATCGTAAGGCAGTTCTTCGCCCAATTGGCGCATGATCTTTTCACGGATAATTTCAGAGGCCAAGAAACGTTCTGAACGGTCTGTGATTTGATCTAGCGAATACAACGGTGGCTGGAATGGCAAATAGCGTTCAATCGTGTCACGCAAATGATCTAGGTTCGCGCCGCGCAATGCCGATACAGGTACAATTTCGGCAAAGTTCATTAACTTGGCACGTTCTTGAATAATCGGCAAAGCCTGATTTTTATTCTCAAAAGTGTCGAGTTTGTTAATCACTAGAATCACTGGCATTTCTGCATTTTTCAGCTTTTCTAGGACTAACTCATCATTTTGCGTCCATTTTTGTGCATCCACCACAAACAAAACCAAGTTCACATCACGCAAAGCAGATGATGCAGCACGGTTCATCATTTTGTTGATGGCACGGACTTCTTTTTTATGCATCCCTGGTGTGTCTACAAACACAGCCTGAGATTTTTCACGTGAATCAATTCCCACAATTTTGTGACGTGTGGTTTGCGGTTTACGTGAAGTAATGGATAGTTTTTGACCCAATAAGTGGTTCATGAGGGTCGATTTACCCACATTCGGGCGACCAACAATCGCAACAAAACCACTGCGGAAATCAGATGGAATTTCAGTTCCCTGACCGCTAAAGAATTGGTTAATTAGGTCATTGGCGTCGTTATTCGACTCGTGATCAGCATCTACGTGATCGGAATGGATGGTCATTCAGACTTTTGCTCCAAGAATTTTAAAATATCTGCCGCAACTGCCTGCTCGGCAAAGCGACGGCTTGAACCTTCACCCTTCATTACAGGTAAGCTATCGACTCGGCATTCCACAATGAAATGCTGATTCGGTGCATCGCCCTGAATATCTACAACCTCGTAAACCGGGAGAGGTTTTTTACGTGCTTGTAAATACTCTTGTAAGCGTGATTTAGGGTCTTTGAGTTGATCGGTTGGCTCAATATGATCTAAATAAGGGCTGTACCATTTTAGCACAATCGTTTGCAGCAAACTCAAATCACCGCTATCGACATAAATAGCGCCAATAATCGCTTCTACGGTATCTGCCAGTATAGACTCACGATGATGACCGCCAGATTTCAATTCTCCCGTACTGAGAATTAAATTTTGGCTGAGCTTTAAATCATTGGCAATTTTGCCTAAGGCTTCCTGACGTACCAGTGTTGCCCGCATGCGCGTTAAACGCCCTTCATTTTCATGTGGATAAGCCACATATAAATAATTGGCAACAATCATTCCCAATAACGAATCGCCTAGAAATTCCAGACGTTCGTAATTGTGTTTATGACTCACCGAGCGGTGAGTCAAAGCCAGTTTAAGCAATTCAGGTTGCTTAAACTGATAACCGATTCGGCTGGCTAGACGGGTCTCATTTAGCTTGGACTGAGCTTTGATCAAAACTTTTCTCGAACTTCATTACAATATCAATATTCAATAAGAAAGGTTTTCTTATTTCATATTCTTTTTTCACTTCTAAACCATCTACGTTGGTCACTTGAGCTACATCTGCAAATTTAATATCGCGAATGTTGTTCATGCTTAAACGCTTGTCCATTTCACCAATAAACTTTTGTGGTGATAGGTTTTTTGGCCCATTTAACAATTGTTCTTCAATTTGATTGTCCAACATTCGATCATCGAAATATGGTCCCCAAACCGCAATTGCCACTTTTGCCATAAATGCAAAACCAATAATTGCAATTAAAATTGCAATATAGGATGCCCCTTGTTGATGACGCATTTTTTATTTTCCTAATCTGCTGTATTAATCAATTTTGCCGTTACGACTAAATGACGGCAAATTAAACCCAGGTTCTTTATGCATCCACACATAGAATGCACGGCCTGTTAGGTTTTCCTCTGGTACAAAGCCCCAAAAACGACTGTCAGCACTTTGATCGCGGTTATCCCCCATCGCGAAGTAATGACCTTCAGGTACTTTGACTTCCCAATATAAACCATTTTCTGCTGAATATTTACCATTGTCTACATAGTTCAGGAATGGTGCCTGACGCGCCACGTTAACACCTTCAAGCTCGCGCATGGTAAATGTATGCGCCCCTAAAGTTTCCTGATGGTAAATTGAAGTAGGTGTATCTAGACTGTCTTTTTCACGGCTAAACTGGATTGGGGTTTTCGTTACTTTCTCGCCATTAATGCTCAGCTGACCATGATCATAAACAATATGATCGCCTGGTAAACCGACAATACGCTTAATATAACTAATGCTTGGTTGTGGTGGATAACGGAACACCGCAACTTCGCCACGCTCAGGCGAACCCACATCTATAATTTTGCTGTTAATAATTGGCAAACGCACGCCATATTCAAACTTGTTCACCAAAATAAAATCGCCCGTTTCTAAGGTTGGCACCATAGAATCTGACGGAATATTAAATGGTTCATACAGGAATGAACGCAGTACCATCACCACTGCCAAAACAGGCCAAAAATCATAAGCCCATGTGATAATGAAGTTTTCATTGCCTCGCCCTTTCGTTGCTCTTTGCTTAAATACAAATTTATCGAGCAGCCACACCGCAATAAAAAATAATGTGGCAGGAACGAGAATCAAATTAAAATCAAAATCCATGGGTTTATTATCCTTATAATTTTAGCGTTCGACTTTAAGTACAGCTAAGAAAGCTTCTTGCGGGATTTCAACACTTCCCACTTGCTTCATACGTTTCTTACCTTCTTTTTGCTTGGCAAGTAGTTTCTTTTTACGAGAAACGTCACCGCCATAACACTTCGCAAGTACGTTTTTACGCATCGCTTTCACGGTTGAGCGCGCAATAATTTGTGCACCAATGGCAGCCTGAATAGCCACATCAAACATTTGACGCGGAATCAAGTCTTTCATTTTTTCAACCAAGGCAATACCACGGTGACGTGCATCCTGACGGTGACAAATCATCGCTAAGGCATCAACTTTTTCACCGTTAATCAGTACATCTACTTTAACCAAAGATGAACTTTCAAAACGCACAAAGTTATAATCTAACGATGCAAAACCACGTGAACATGACTTCAATTTATCAAAGAAATCCATCACGACTTCTGCCATTGGAATTTCAAAAGTAATAGACACTTGGTTACCCAAGAATTTCATGTCTTTTTGCACACCACGACGCTCAATACATAGGGTCATGACGTTACCCAAGTATTCTTGCGGCACTAAAATATGACATTCCGCAATCGGTTCACGCAAATCTTCTACAGTTGAACCATCAGGCATTTTAGATGGACTGTCGATATACACCGTTTCGCCATTTTTCATCACAGCTTCATAAATAACCGTTGGAGCTGATGAAATTAGGTCTAAATCGTACTCACGCTCTAAACGCTCTTGTACGATTTCCATGTGCAACATGCCCAAGAAACCACAACGAAAACCAAAGCCCAAAGCATCTGAACTTTCAGGTTCAAAGAACAATGCTGAGTCGTTAATTTGTAGTTTGTGCAATGCTTCACGGAACGGTTCAAAGTCGCTGGCATCAATTGGGAATAAACCCGCATAAACCTGCGGCTTAACTTTTTTAAAGCCTGGTAAGGTTTCTACTTCTGGTGTAGTTGCGAGTGTGATGGTATCACCCACTGGCGCACCGAAAATATCTTTAATACCCGCAATAACAAAGCCAACTTCACCTGCTTCTAAAATACCTGTTTCGGTATGTTTTGGATTAAAAATACCAACTGAGGTAATGATGTGCGTTTGACCTGTCGATTTCATCAACATTTTATCGCCTTTACGCACACGACCTTGCTTGATACGTACCAACGACACAACGCCCAAATAGTTATCAAACCATGAGTCAATAATTAAGGCTTGCAATGGCGCATCACGATCACCTTGTGGTGCAGGAATGACATTCACCAAGGTTTCTAATACATTGTCGATGCCTAAACCTGTTTTAGCCGAACAGGTGGGTGCATCTTGCGCTTCGATACCAATAATTTCTTCAATTTCATGAATCACGCGCTCAGGTTCTGCCTGCGGTAAATCAATTTTATTCAGTACAGGTAAAACTTCTAAGCCTTGCTCAATTGCGGTATAGCAGTTTGCAACTGATTGCGCTTCTACCCCTTGTGCCGCATCGACTACCAATAGCGCACCTTCACAAGCTGCCAAAGAACGTGATACTTCATAGGAAAAGTCAACGTGTCCTGGGGTGTCAATGAAGTTTAACTGGTATTCCTGACCATTTGGATGGTTGTAGTATAAAGTCACTGAGGTGGCTTTAATGGTAATCCCACGCTCACGCTCAAGCTCCATAGAATCCAACACCTGAGCTTGCATCTCACGATCTTGTAAACCACCACAGGTTTGAATGAAACGATCTGCTAGAGTCGATTTACCATGGTCAATATGGGCAATGATCGAAAAGTTACGGATGTTTTTAATATCAACAGTTTTTTTAGCTTGCGCCATGGGTTACCTTGAAAAATAACACGCTCTGCACCTCAAAATTCATGCAGAGCAAAAGCCGAATAGAAATTGCGAAGGATTATAGCAGATGGATTTTTCAATGTATCCATAATAATGACTTCCTTTTGCAGCCTCACGCGTTTTTCTTTTTATTCGAGAGTTTTAGGCTTTTTATGCAGAGATGTGTGTCGTAATTAAAGTGAGAATTGAAGAATACTTCATGCTATTTGAAACAGGTGAATACCCTCTTTAACAACATCGACAGCAATAACATGCAGCAACTTTCAATGACGCTACACTTGGTGCTTCAATTCCTCTTAATTAATCATACTCACTAAAATCCAACGGATTCACATCAGCAGCAAGGGGTTGATAGGCTTGCGTAAATGTCGGTGACATGCGTTTTGGACGACCTGTAGCAATTTCCACACAAGCCCATTGTGTATTGCCCATAAACAGCAGACTTTTATCTTGAGGGCGATAAAACGCATATTGGCGGAATGAATACAACGCATTCAAATCACTTAACCATGTACGCAAAATCAGCTCCTCACCTTCGAGTGCCACTTTACGATATTGCACATGATGTTCCACCGCCACCATCGCATGTTTTAGTTTTAAGTATTCCTGCACACCTAAGCCTAATGTTTTGATATGTGCCGATGCTACATCCTGCATCCACTGCACATACACCACATTATTGACATGCCCTAAAATATCAATATGTTCTGGCTGTACGGTGATTTTTAAATCAAATATGCTGCTCATGTCATCCTTTTAACTAAAACGGCGATGTCGGTCTAGTCTAACAAAAATACCGAGTTACATAAAAAAAGTCGCTCCAGTTCAAGAGCAACTTTCTTAAAATAAGTGACTATCTAAAGTTTAGCAATATGCTAAATTTAGTTAGATTTACGATTTTATGCCACTTCAACTTATTGAATACGCATGCCAATAATCGCACGTTGCCCTTGGCGAATAATCACCACACGCGCAACTGTACCTTGTTTCAAGGTAGAGACAGTTTCAACAAATTGGTTGGCATTTTGGATGGTGGTGTTATTCAGTTGCACAATCACATCACCTGGCATAATACGTGCCTGAGCTGCCGAACCACCACGACGCACTTCCTGAATCAGCACACCGCCTTTAATATCTAATTGGCGTTGTTCTGCAACGCTTAAATCACGAATCGACACCCCTAAAACAGGGCCTTTGGCTGCTGTGTCAGGGTTGTTTTTGGCAGGCGTGTCGTCAGGTGCTGTGCTCACCGTAGCGGTAATATTACGGCGTTTATCATCGCGTAATACTTCAAGCTGAATACTTTGATTTGGCACTGAACGGTTTAAATAGTTCAACAATTCAGACGTTCTGGAAATAGGTGTGCCGTTGTATTTAAGAATCACATCGCCCGCGCGCAAACCTGCACGTGCCGCAGGTGAGTTTGGTGCAACTTGAGTAATTAATGAACCTTCAGGCTTACTGAGTTTATAAGATTCTGCCAAATTGCGGTCAATATCTTGCAAACTCACCCCTAAATAAGAACGAGTCACTTTACCGTTACGCTTTAACTGATCGGCAACATCCATGGCAACATCAATAGGAATGGAGAATGACAAGCCCATATAACCACCCGTACCACTAAAAATACGGGAGTTCACGCCGACCACTTCACCGCGCTGGTTAAATAGTGGCCCGCCTGAGTTACCTGGGTTAAGCGCCACATCGGTCTGAATAAATGGCACTGAAGTTTCACCCATCATATTACGCATTTTGGCACTCACGATTCCTGCCGATGCAGAATAGTCAAAGCCAAATGGTGAACCAATCGCAAGTACAGGCTCACCTACACGTAATTGATCGACATTGCCTGTACGCAGTTCTGGATAACTGCTGCCCTGCACTTTTAATAACGCGACATCGGTACGTTCATCACTACCCACGACAGTTGCATCAAGTTCACGGCGGTCATTCAGTACAATGGTAACTTTAGAAGCATCTTCAACAACGTGGTGATTGGTTAAAAGGTATCCATCTTTACTGATAAAAAAGGCACTGCCGTAACCTGTTTTTTCTTGTGGAATTTGCTGTTGAGGAATAATCACTTGATTGCCAAAAAAACGGCGTAAAATTTCTGGAACTTGTTGTTGTAAGAGTTCTTCCTGACTCATTTTTTTGACAACATTGACACTCACCACCGCAGGACTAACCTGCTCAACCAAATTAGAAAAGTCTACTGGTGGTGCTGCTTGAGTCTGCACAGTTGCCATAGTAAAAACAGCCGCATATAAACCTTTTTTTAAGTTGCGATTTTTCATAAATAGCATTCACTCAATAATAATTATGACTTTGAACTCACCTTATTTAGCACAAAATAATAGGCTTTTGCGTAATAAAATGTTGAATCTTTTTCAATTACGGTTTGGCAGGCACTGTGGAGGATAGCTGAGATAGCATCTTATATTTGACCCATCAAAAATGATGCGCCAAAGTGCTATAAATGAAAAGCGTGGAATCGAATCACAATAAAAGTGGGATATTCCATAAAAGTTGCCAGTTTATTCTTTTTTTTCATTATTCAAATCCACTTCGCACTTGCCTTTTTCTGTAAAAAGGGGTGTCATTATCCAACTTTTTTCAAATTAGCTGATGGACATGCCTAATTTAAACACAACACATCAATTTGATGTGATTATTGTGGGAAGTGGTGGTGCAGGTTTGAGTTTAGCGCTCTCATTACCCCAGCATTTCAATATTGCCGTTTTGGCGAAATCTACCCTTACTGAAGCCAGCACTTTCTATGCGCAAGGCGGTGTCGCGGCAGTTCTTGATGAAACAGATTCAATTGAACAACACATAGATGACACTATGATTGCAGGTGCGCATTTATGTGAAATGGATGCCGTCAAACAAACCGTAGAAGGCGGCAAACCTTCGGTAGATTTTCTGCTGAGACAAGGTGTTCAATTTACTTTAGATGAACAAGAACAGTTGCACTTAACCCGTGAAGGCGGTCACTCACAGCGACGTATTATTCATGCAGCCGATGCAACAGGACGCGCAATTTCGACCACTTTAGTACAACGTGTCCAAGAACAGCAAAACATCACCATTTTTGAAAATTTTATTGCGATTGACCTAATTACCTCGCAAAAATTAGGTTTAAATGAAAGCAATCGCACTTTAGGCTTATATGCACTAGATGAAAAAACACAAAAAGTGCATAGCTTCCTTGCACCATTTACCGCACTTGCCTGCGGTGGTGCAATGAAAGCCTATCTGTATACATCTAACCCAGACATTGCCACAGGTGATGGTATGGCGATGGCATACCGTGCGGGTTGCCGTGTGGCAAATATGGAATTTAACCAATTTCATCCGACCTGTTTGTATCATCCTCAGGCACGTTCGTTTTTAATTACTGAAGCCATGCGTGGTGAAGGCGCATATTTGCGTTTACCCGATGGTGAGCGTTTTATGCTGCGTTTTGATGAGCGTGCAGAATTGGCACCACGTGACATTGTCGCACGTGCAATTGACTATGAAATCAAACGCTTAGGTATACGTCATGTGTGGTTAGACATCACTCATAAACCTGCAGAATTTGTGAAAGAACACTTCCCAACGCTGTATGCACGTTTACTGGAATTGGGCATTGATATCACTACCGATATGATTCCTGTTGTACCTGCCGCCCACTACACTTGTGGCGGAGTAATGGTGGATGAACATAGCCAAACCGATATTGCTGGTTTATATGCGATTGGTGAAACTTCTTATACAGGTTTGCATGGTGCTAACCGTATGGCAAGTAACTCTCTTTTAGAATGTTTTGTCTATGGAATGGCTGCCGCCAAACATATTGAAGCCCATTACACTGCAGATTATAGCTCGCCTGAAGTTCCTGCTTGGGATGATTCGCAAGTGACGAACCCTGACGAAGATGTGGTGATTTTACAAAACTGGGATGAGCTACGTGCAACCATGTGGAACTATGTCGGCATTGTACGCACCACTAAGCGTTTAGAGCGTGCCTTACACCGTATTGAAATGCTAAAACGTGAAATCACCGAGTATTATCAGGACTATCAAGTCAGTAAAAACTTGATTGAGCTGCGTAATTTGGTTCTGGTTTCTGAAATGATTGTGCGCTGTGCCATGCAACGCAAAGAATCACGTGGTTTACACTTCACACTAGATTATCCAGAGCTTGCGCCTGAATTGCGTAAAACTGTGCTCATTCCACCAAATTTCCAAGTGGAAACTCCATTGGTGAATGAGTGATCTGATTGCTTGTTACACAACAGCATTTGCATAAAAGTATCTGTGAATAAAGTGCATTTGAATTCTAATGCAAGAAAGCACCGAATCGTGTTCCATAACACGATTCGATATTTTATCATTTTGAATATGATGACGTTAACTTACTAAACCTCCCCCCAAGAATTCATCAAGTTGAGTTTTAGATTACGGCTGCAACTTGAGTACCATCTTGAATAAATGCTTCTAAGCGAACTTGACCAGCCAATAGTTGCTGTAATTGGTGGCTAATTATGTACTGCAATTGCTGCCGTGTCTGTTCGTCTATAGGCGCATTTTGCAATTGTTTTGACAAATGCTGTAATGCTGCTTGAGCCCCCAACTGCTGCATTTTAATTGCATACAGATAGCCCAACACCACTCCTTTCTGCACATAATTTGCAGCTAAATCATGCTGCAGATGATAAATCAAAGCACCCATCACCCGTTCATTGGCTGAGAGTTTACGCAAAGGGTCACGTGCCACACGCTGACACGGGTCTTTATAGGCATGTTCACATGAGTCCAGAAAGCTCTGTGCCAGATGCTTTAAGTTTTGCTGACGATGCGGCAACTGTGCAGCTAATCCCAACGCTACTTGTGCCGAAACAGCGCGGGTAAAATCTGCAACCAATGGGTCTGCCATTGCGACACCAATACTGTTATGCCCTATTAAACTGGATAACCAAGCCATCATGGCATGTACACCATTCCATAAACGATTTTTAATGAGTTGGATTTCGGCAATATCATCTACCAAAATCATTTGACGCATGTGTTGCAATAATGGACTGGCATTTTCCACATAAATAGGCATGTCACTTTCAGCATGAAATAAAATTAAATCCATACTTTGCAAAATGTGACTGGGCTGAAAATTGCGTCTTAAATCTTCTATATATAAGGTGGCTTGACGCTCTTGCTCAGGCTGCAATCGAGTATTATCTTCAATTTCAATTGGCTCTGCTTCGTCATCCAACTGAAATTGCTTAAAAATATTATACTTGATGCGTAATTGGCGATATAAGTTTTGATCGCTTAATTTAGAGACCATTCTATTTACGACAGTATCGCAAAAATAATGCTGCGCCATAATTTTGGCTGCCGTATCGGGATCCAACAACGTCTCTAACGCCTGATGAATATGCGTCATCAAGAGCTGTTTTGCCCCAACTTTATTTAAAATTACCAAAATAGTTAAAGGCTGATGGAGTTCAACTTGCGCTATAAAACGGGCATATAAGCCCTGCGCAATTACTTTAGCCTCTTGCTGTAAAGCATGTTCAGGCAAACATAATGCAATTAGGCTCGACTCCACATACATTTGCTGCATCTGCTGCAAGTTCTCCGCATCAATGATGTGCATATTTTCAATTCGTTCATCATAAGAACATTGTCCATAACGAATTGAATACGTTCCAAAGGCGTTTACTGCAGAACGATATAAGGTATTCCGTGTAGAAGCATAAATACGTTTAGGACGGGTATAGCCATCCCAGTGCGATAAAATTTGGGCCAAATAGCCCCCACCTATTGCACCAAAACCATGAATCCCCACACTCAACTGATTTAAAGTTTGCGGGAAGGCCTCTTGTAAACTCGGCATTTCCAATACAGGAATAACTTGATTTAAGTCATCTAAATAAGCTTGCATACTTGCGTAATAATGCTGCGTGAGTGACAACATATTAGCATTAGGTTTTTTGATATCCCGAAATAGTATGGTTATGCCACCCGCTGCATGTGCAGATTTGATTCCATTTTCAGAATCTTCCAGCATGAAACATTCGCTGGGTTCTAGATTAATTTTTTGTGCGGCTGTTATAAAAATTTCAGGATGTGGCTTGCCCTGTTGCACCTCATCGCCACAAACTAATACATCAAAAAACTTATAGACATTGGCATTAATCAAATATTCTTCGGCAATGGCACGACGACTAGACGTAGCAACCGCCATTCTCAAGCCAGACTTTCGTAACCGCTCTAATACCTGCAACAAACCTTTTTTAATGGGCACCCCAAAATTGCGCACACTTTCTAGTTCTAGTTCATCAGCACGCTGACGGATCTCACGGTAAGGAATGTCTGCACCATATTCTGCTTGCGCCAGTTGTTCAGCGCTCTTTGCACTCAAACCCAAACATTGCATGAGGTATACGTCTGAAAATTCAACGCCAATGAGCTCCTGAGATGCCTGCTTCAATGTTTGAAACCGTAATCGTTCAGTATCAAACATTGTTCCATCCATATCAAAGATTGCTCCATGAACAATATTGTTCTTAAATTTAAGCATTTAGCTCCCTTGTTTTATCACTTACGGGTTGCTAGCTTAGACAAAAACAGATTTGATCTATATGAAAAACATAAAATGAAATATTTGTGATTATTTTTTAACCAATCAAACCCTGATTTTCATGTGGTATGTGTACATATGTAACCACATGGTAAATATAAGTAACTAAAATTAAGATAAAGCTGACTTTATTCTCAGCCAATCTGTGGAATCGAATACGTCCCTGTGACATGCGCCACGGCATCATCTACACCTTCGGAATATACCCAAACCTCACCGACCACGAGGTTTTTCCCTACTTTCATTAAGCGACATTCACCACGTAAATTACTCCCTGCTGCGGGCTTGCGTAAAAAGTTGATGTTTAAATTACTGGTCACCGCCAAAGCCACCAAACCCAACTCCCCTAAAATGGCGATATAAAGTGCATAGTCTGCAACAGTCATCATAGTCGGCCCTGATACCGTACCACCTGGGCGTAAATCACGTTCATCGATGTGATAATTTACCAATGCGCCACGTGGCGTGATGGACACAATTTCACATTTTTCCAGACTTTGCGGAAACTCTACTTTTAAAAATTCAATAATTTCTTCTTTGGTCATACTTAATATTCACTATTTAAAAAAATCTTCTAAAGCGTTTCCACTATAGAAGATTTTTCCATTCAATCAAATGTCTAACTACAACCCAATGGCTTGTTATGCTTTTTTGTATATGCCTTTGCGTTTTATGCTTTCGCTTGCAAATAGTGCATCGCTTGTGCAAATACTTGATCTGGACTTTGTGTTGCATCTAAACGCTTCACTCGCTCAGGATGCCGCTCCCATAAAGTTTGATAGCCACCCCTTACCTTCTCAAAGAAAGTTGCTTTCTCTTGCTCAAAACGGTCAAGCTCTCCACGCGCTCGTGCACGGGTCATACCCAGTTCAATCGGTGCATCGAGCCAAAAAGTTAAGTCAGGCATACGTGCGACAAAGTTATTATTTAAAGTCTGCAACTTGCTTTCACTTAAACCACGTCCCGCACATTGATAAGCAAAACTGGCATCGCTAAAACGGTCACATAGTACAGTTTTTCCTGCAGCCATTGCTGGTAAAATCACCTGATCTAAATGCTGAGCACGCGCTGCATACATCAACAATAACTCAGTGTCTGAACACATTTTTTCTTCATGGTTGACCGCGAGCAACAAAGCACGAATTTGCTCTGCCATAGAGGTTCCACCCGGTTCACGGGTTAAAACCACCGACTGACCTTGTGCAGTAAAATAATCATGAATACGGCGAATAAGTGTAGTTTTGCCTACCCCTTCAGTACCTTCAAAACTGATAAACATGCTTATTCCCCTGATTTTTTCGTGCGTAGTACGTTTAAATATTCCTGTACGGCACGGTTATGATCTTGCAAATTGGTGCTAAATTTATGCCCACCGTTACCTGTCGCGACAAAATAAATATTGTCAGATTGGTCTGGATGCATAGCCGCTTCAATGGCTTTTTGACTTGGCAAAGCAATTGGTGTTGGCGTTAAGCCACTCATGGTATAGGTGTTGTATGGCGTTGGAGTGCGTAAATCCTGACGGGTGATATTGCCCTGATAACGGTCACCCATACCATAAATCACGGTTGGGTCAGTCTGTAAACGCATCCCCAGTTTTAAACGACGTACAAACACACCCGAAACCTGCTCTAATTCAGCATCAACATTGGTTTCTTTTTCAATAATAGATGCCATGATTAAAGCTTCATATTTATTTTTATAGGGCAAATCTGCTGCACGATTATTCCAAGCATCATCCAATGATTTCATTTGACGCTGATATAAATCGGTTAAAATTTTACGGTCAGTTTCACCTTTGGCAAAGAAATAAGTATTCGGCGCAAATAAACCTTCGGGATGTGTAAAAGGAATATTTAAAGCTTTTAGCATTTGATCATATGGCAAATGCGACACTTCTTTGGTGACTAACTCATCTTTCTTTAACGCATCAATCAATTGTTTAAAAGTCGTGCCTTCGATCACCAAAATACGGTTCATTTGTGCATTTTCAGCATTGGCGATCATTTCCATAACCTGACGTACACTCATACCCTGACGAACTTCATACACGCCTTTTTTCATGCTGTCGTGAATCATCACCCGTTGATAGAGCTTTAAAACTATTGGAAAATTCACATGATCTTGTTCTGCCAAACGATCAATAAAGCGTGAATAGGTATCACCATCATTAATTGCCAATAATTGTTTTTTGCCTTCAATAGGATAATCTTTAAATAAGCTTGACCATAAGATCATGCCAATGACCAAAAACAGTCCGAGTACAAAAATAAGCGCACCCTGAATAGCACGCTTAGACCACATAGTTTTGGCTTTCTTTTTAGATTTTGATGGGCGCTTAGACATAAGAATGAATCTGATTCAGTTGAAGTTGCTTAAATAGTTCCACACACGGCTGCACATCTAAAACCTGCTGCCCTAAATGGCTGACAATTTTCATGGGCGTTAAGGCATTACAGAAAAACAGACTTTGAATCTGCGCAATTTCCGAAACATGAACATCACGCTGTTCACAATGCAAATTCTGTTGTTGCATGCGCGATAAAATTTCTGCCCGCATGACACCGTGCACGCCATTATAACCAAGTTGCGGGGTAATCCATGTATTGTTTATACGAATGAAACAATTACTACTCACACCTTCAACCACACTGCCCTGTACATCAGTAACCAAAGCTTCTGTCCAGCCTTTTTGATCGGCTTCTTGTTTGAGCAATACCTGTTCAAGTCGGTTTAGACTTTTCAGCCCAACTAAATTCGGCATGCTTAGTCCAATCGCTTGTGCCAAGATGCCACTTTGAATGATGTCATAATGATATGCCGTATCTAAAGCCGCTTGTACTTGTGGATAGAAAAACACCCAAACATCGGCAGGATGATCAGGCAAACTGTAACCTCGCTGCCCCACACCACGACTTAAAACAATCTTCAAAGTACCATTTAACTCGCCATGCGCCTGCTTTAAAAGTGTCAGCGTTTCAGTGATTAACTCAAGATTGGCATTTAAAGAAAGTTGGCGATTGGCATATTGCAAACGCGCCAAATGGCGGTCAAATAATTCAATTTGATTTTGGCGAAAACGTGCAGTGCTAAAGCATCCATCACCATAATGAAACGCGCGATCTAACACATGAATCTGCTCGGTAGGCTTGGCATTTTTATAACACTGCATGGAAGAAGTACTCGTTATTTATCTCTAAATATAGAAAACAATGAAGAAATTTATATTTATCATTTACTGATATTCACCGCATTTTAAATTATTTTTTCAGCAAATAGACTACCGATATGCTTGCCTCATTCAACAACAGATTTAATACCTGAGGTCAAACATGAACTTTACAAAACTGAAAATTGGACTACTGGCGGCAGTACTTTCGGCAACAACCTTGAGCGTTTCTGCAAAAGACTTTCTGAATGTTTCCTACGATCCAACCCGTGAATTATACGATAACTTTAACAAAGATTTTGGTGCGTACTGGAAAAAAGCCACCGGGCAAAACATTAACTTTAAACAATCACATGGCGGTTCGGGCAAACAGGCACGTGCGGTGATTGATGGTCTAGGTGCCGATGTCGTGACTTTGGCACTGGCTGCCGATATTGATGAAATTGCCAAACGCGGTCTATTACCTAAAGACTGGCAAAAGAAATTTCCGCACAACTCGACCCCTTATACATCCACAATTGTATTTTTAGTGCGTAAAGGCAACCCGAAAGGTATTCGAGATTGGGGCGATTTGGTCAAACCTGGTGTGGAAATCATTACTCCAAATCCAAAAACATCTGGCGGTGCACGCTGGAACTATTTGGCAGCGTGGGCATGGGCAAAACATCAACCTGCGGGCAATGATGCTAAAGCGCAAGAGTTTGTTCGCCAAATTTATAAACAAACCAAAGTATTGGATTCAGGCGCACGTGGCTCAACCACCACTTTTGCAGAACGTGGCATTGGTGATGTTTTGTTAGCTTGGGAAAATGAAGCCTATTTAGCCGTGCGTGAACAACCGGGTAAATTTGAGATCATCACGCCTTCTCTATCTATTTTGGCTGAACCGCCTGTGGCGATTGTAGAGAAAAATGTGCAAAAAGATGGCAATCAACACTTAGCCAAAGCCTATTTAAACTATCTCTATTCGCCTGCGGGTCAAAACATTGCTGCGAAGAATTATTACCGACCACGTAATGCTACGGTGTTGGCACAATATAAGTCGCAATTTAAACCATTGAAGTTGGTGACTATTGATCAAGAGTTTGGTGGATGGAGCAAAGTTCAGAAGCAACACTTTGAAAATGATGGCATTTTCGATCAGATTATCAAAGCCAACCAAACCAAATAATACTCCGAAAGGTAAATCATACCAAAGCTCTAGCTGAAAACACCCAAATTGAAAAATACGGGTGTTTTCACAAACGCATTTTTACCTGATTCACATATATCTCTTTTATTCATATAAAATTCATTTTTAATTATTTTTTTTGCATAGAAACTCTAGTTATCCTTGTTGCAGATTATTTAAAACATGAATTTTACAGCATTATCTTACTGAGTTTTGAATCCAAGTGATCACAGCCAAAGCTGAAAATGATGGGTTCAATTCATATTCAAGCGTTATTCAGATCATTATTTCAGGCTGAAATATGCGAAGGAGCATCGACATGATTCATACCGTAATTGTTCCAGGTGTAGGTGGCAGTGAATATGCGCACTGGCAATCTTGGTTACAACGACAACCCATGTCTTGCTCGCGTGTACAACAGTCAGACTGGAATAGCCCAATTTTACAGAACTGGGTTGCTGAATTTGTCAAAACAGTTGCCCCGATTCAGAACGATATTCAAATTGTGGCGCACAGCTTTGGTTGTCTGACCACAGTGGCAGCCTTAGCACAGCAACCTAAATTGCAGGCGAAAATTAAAAATGTGGTTTTGGTTGCACCTGCTAACCCTGCCCGTTTTGGTGAATCTGGTTTTGCACAACACAGCCAAAGCAATTATTCGGCTTATTTTCAGCAACTTAAATTGGCTGTACCGACACGCTTATTGATCAGTGAAAATGACCCGTGGCTAAGTTTTGCAGATGCACAGGCACTTGCCCAAGCATGGCAATTAACACCGATTAATTTAGGACAAGTGGGTCATATTAATGTTGCATCAGGCTTTGGGGCATTTCCTGAAATTTATGATTATTTGATTGCAGAAAATATGCAATCACATATCAGTATTTCTGATAACAACAAGTATTTATTCAAATTTGCAATTTAATCTTCGCAAATTATGCTTGTGCCGAATTTATCTTTTACTTTTATCTGTTTGTTTTCAAACACTCATTCTCTCTTTTGAGGAGTCATCATGTCGCAGCGATCCAAAGTGCTGCCAGGATTTGGTCTTTCTCTAGGCTTTACCCTAGCGTATTTATCCTTAATTGTTCTTATTCCCTTATCGGCTGTATTTATTAAATCGCTGGGTATCGGTTGGGATGGTTTATGGGAAATTTTAAGTTCAGAACGTATCCAAAAATCTTTGCAACTCAGTTTTAGCGCTGCGCTCATTGCAGCCTTTATTAATGTCGTCTTCGGCTTATTATTGGCATGGTGTTTGGTACGATACAGCTTTCCGGGCAAACGTATTATAGATTCTTTGGTCGATTTACCTTTTGCATTGCCTACTGCAGTTGCGGGTATTGCCCTGACTTCTTTATACGCACCGACTGGCTGGATTGGACAATATTTAGAACCATTAGGCATTAAAGTCGCGTATACCCCTATCGGGATTACCCTTGCCCTGATTTTTATTGGTATTCCATTTGTTGTGCGTACCGTGCAACCCGTACTCAGTGACTTAGAAACCGAGTTGGAAGAAGCAGCATCTGCGCTAGGGGCTAACCGCTTTCAAATTGTCACCAAAGTGATTTTCCCTATTTTATTGCCTGCACTGATTACAGGTTTTGCCCTCGCATTTGCGCGTGGCGTGGGTGAATATGGCTCGGTGATTTTCATTGCAGGTAACCAACCATTTAAAACTGAAATTGCACCCTTAATGATTATTTCTCGTTTAGAAGAATATGACTACGCAGGTGCAACCACAATTGCTGTGGTGATGTTGCTGATCTCTTTTGTCATGCTGTTCTTAATTAACTTATTACAAGCATGGGCAAGTCGTCGCACAGGGAGAACTGCACGATGAGTTTAAATACCAACAGCAATGCTTTGGCTGAAAAACTACAATCTCGCGATGCAACACGTGAACCGACTTGGGTACGCTATACCCTGATTGCAATTGCCTTCATTTTCTTCTTAAGCTGTCTGATTTTGCCGCTGATTTTGGTTTTTGTCGAAGCGTTTAAACAAGGCATTGGTGTCTATGCCCAAGCATTGGTGCATCCTGACACTTTATCAGCAGTGAAATTAACCTTACTCACTGCAGCCATTGCCGTGCCTTTAAACGTGATATTTGGTATTGCCGCAGCGTGGTCAGTGGCGAAATTCAATTTCCGTGGCAAGTCAATTCTCACCACCTTAATTGATATGCCTTTTTCAGTTTCTCCTGTGATTGCAGGTTTAATGTTAGTCCTGATTTTTGGCACACAAGGCTGGATGGGCGGCTGGTTGATGGAACACGACATCAAAGTTTTATATGCCGTGCCTGCAATTGTGATTGCCACCATCTTCATTACTGTACCTTTTGTGGCGCGTGAATTGATTCCTTTAATGGAAGCGCAAGGCACAGAGGAAGAAGAAGCTGCGATTGTATTAGGTGCATCGGGTTGGCAGACCTTCTGGAAAGTCACTTTGCCAAATATAAAATGGGGTTTAATTTACGGCGTGATTCTGTGTAATGCCCGCGCAATGGGTGAGTTTGGCGCGGTATCTGTGGTATCGGGGCATATTCGCGGAGAAACCAACACCCTACCGCTGCACGTCGAAATTCTCTATAACGAATATACCTTTAGTGCTGCGTTTGCGGTGTCCTCTCTCTTGGCACTTCTCGCGATTGTGACCCTGATTTTAAAAACTTGGGTTGAAATTCGCCAAGAAAAGCAAAACCAACGCAATGAAGATTCAACTGTTTCTTAAGGAATGACCGCATGAGTATTCAAGTTAAAAATATTGAAAAAAATTTTGGTGCATTCCATGCACTTAAAGACATCTCCCTCGATTTTCCAGATGGTCAATTGGTAGCACTGCTTGGGCCTTCAGGCTGTGGTAAAACCACCTTGTTGCGTATTATTGCGGGGCTAGAATCGGCAGATCGTGGGCAAGTGATTTTAGAAGGTCAGGACGCAACCAAAGTGCATGTACGCGAACGTCAAGTCGGTTTCGTTTTCCAGCACTATGCCCTATTCCGCCACATGACCGTATTTGACAATATCGCGTTTGGTTTACGGGTACGTCCACGTGCAACCCGACCTTCAGAAGCTGAGATTAAAAAACGTGTTATGCGTTTGCTCGACTTGGTACAGTTAAGCTTTTTAGCAGACCGTTATCCTGCACAATTATCGGGTGGACAACGTCAACGTATTGCTTTGGCACGTGCCTTAGCGGTAGAACCACGCGTATTGTTATTGGATGAACCTTTTGGTGCGCTTGATGCCAAAGTGCGTAAAGAATTACGTCGTTGGTTAAGAACTTTGCATGATGAATTACACATCACTTCAATTTTCGTGACCCACGATCAGGAAGAAGCACTCGAAGTTGCCGATCAAATTATTGTCATGAACAAAGGTAATGTCGAACAAATTGGTTCACCGCGTGAAGTGTATGAACAGCCTGCAACTCCGTTTGTATTTGACTTCTTAGGTCAAGCCAACCGTTTTGAAGGACAACATCATCAAGGGGTTGTGCAAATTGGTGAAGATCGCGTACAACTTCTCAATCAACCGAATGCACCACAAGGCAAAGTGATTGCATTTGCGCGTCCAGATGAGTTGCATATTCATGCCCAACCACAGGAAAATACCATTCAAGCGACCTTCTTACGTGAGGTTTGGATTGCTGGTAAAGTAGTTGCAGAATTGCAAGATCGCCAAGGGAATTTAATTGAAATTGCACTCACTGCAGATGAAGCGAAACTGCACCAATTCCGCCCAAATCAAACGTTTTGGTTAAGTGTAACCACTTTACATTTATTTGAAAATCAAGTCGCATAAGGACATCAAGATGGAGCCTAACCCGCTCCATCCTTTTTAGGGTTGCACCACTATGAACTTCCAACAACTTAGAATTATTAGAGAAACCGTTCGGCAAAACTTTAATTTAACCGAAGCGTCTGCGGCACTATACACTTCTCAATCGGGCGTGAGTAAGCACATTAAAGACCTTGAAGATGAACTTGGTGTGCAGCTTTTTGTGCGCAAAGGCAAACGTCTATTAGGTTTAACCGAGCCAGGACAAGCGTTGCTAAGTATTGTCGAACGCATGTTGGTTGATGCAGATAACATTAAACGCCTTGCTGATGACTTTAATAAAGTAGATGAAGGCACGCTCACCATTGCGACTACACATACCCAAGCGCGTTATGTGCTGCCGCCTATTGTGAATTTGTTTAAAAAAGAATTCCCTAAAGTACATTTGATTTTGCAACAAGCCAGCCCTGTAGAAATTGCCGAAATGCTGCTGCAAGGTGAAGCCGATATTGGTATTGCAACTGAATCTCTAACCACTGAAGAGAACTTAGCAAGTGTGCCTTATTATGACTGGTGTCACAGCATTATTACCCCACAAGATCATCCTTTAGCCAGTAAAACTGAGATCAGCCTGACCGATTTGGCAGAATATCCAATCATCACTTATCACGGCGGCTTTACGGGACGTTCTAAAATTGACAAAGCATTTACCGATGCAGGAATTGATGTCAATATCGTCATGTCTGCACTTGATGCAGATGTCATTAAAACCTATGTTGAATTGGGCATGGGCGTAGGTGTGGTGAACAATGTGGCATACGATGCAGAACGTGATTACCGCCTAAAACAAATCCAGACCGATATTTTTGGGGTAAACACCACGTGGATTGCGGTTCGCAAAGGACACTTACTACGTGGTTACGGCTATGAGTTTATTTCTTTATGTGCACCGAATGCCGATATTAAAGCTTTAAAACGTATCGCCTATCCTGAAGAATAAAACAATAATGCATAAGAGAGCCTAGGCTCTCTTTTAGTTCTCTGGCAAAATTCTTGCTGATCTAAATGCCTAGAAATAATCAAAATAATGATTTTAATTTATCAGAAACATGAATAAAATATAATCAACAATAAAAAACGTAATTTGATTTTAAACACAATTGTATAATTTAGACCAAGGACGTAACATGAAATTTCACATTTTTGTTGGATTGCTGTGTGTCCTGCCGCTAGGTTATGCCTCTGCTGCCGCTTTAGAACGTAGCGGTCAATCGGTACATGCATTATTTGAAAAAGGAAATTATGCGGAAGTCGCTTTGCTACACGTGGATACCAATATTTCAGGTCAGGTACAGCATCAACAAAATATTGCCGAATTAGGCGTTCAAGATTTTTCAACAGGCAATTTAGTCAATAATCAACACTTCATTCAAGCTGCATTAAAATTACAACCACATCCACAAATTTCTGTGGCGTTATTATTTGACCAACCTTATTTTGTTGATGTGGATTATCACTATAGTCCTATTCTTTCAGGCGAACCCTTACCTATAGAAAACGCAGATATTAAGTTTGACTCAAGAAATATTACAGCGCTCATTGGCTATCAACCCACACAACATTGGAACCTCTTTACAGGTCTGAGTTACCAGTCATTTTCAGGTGATCTGAAAATTGGTACACAAGCTGACTATACCTTTTTTGATTATCATGCGCATTTTCCCAAAGACCATGCGTGGGGTTGGTTAGCAGGTGTAAGCTACCAAATTCCTGAATATGCATTTAATACAGCAATTACTTATCGCTCTAAAATCAAGCACAGTACCAATGCAAGCGAAAGTATTTGGGGATTTCCTTTAGAGATTGCACCACATCAAGCAACAGAAATTGAAACACCTGAATCGGTGAATTTAGATTTTCACACAGGTTTACCTGCGCAAAATTTTCTGTATGGATCATTGCGATGGGTCAATTGGCAAGATTTTAAAATTCAACCCACTCAATTTGCTGCAATTCTGCAATCTGAAGGATTTGGTAATCAGTTCAACCTGATTGATTACCAAAAAAATCAATGGTCGACCCGTTTGGGTTTTGCCCATCAATGGTCACCCAAGTGGATCACTGCGGTGGAAGGATTGTGGGATTCTGGTGCAGGTAATCCTGCCTCAAGCTTAAATCCCGTAGACGGCTATATTGGTGTTGGTACGGGCGCGGTTTATCACTTCAACCCCAAAACGTTTATGATTGCAGGTCTGCTTTATTTGCACTTTACTAAGCCAGACACAGTACAGCCGCAGTCCTTAATCACGCAAATATCAAGTTTTTCTTCACTCGAGCAACGTGAGGCTTGGGTTTATCATTTAAAATTGGCACACCGCTTTTAAACCACAAAAAAACGAGCCGAAGCTCGTTTTTTTTAGTTTAGCTAAAACTAACGGATATTACCAATGGTAACTTACACCTAGTTTGGCAACTGGCATCCACTCATATTTATCATCGTTACGAACTTCATTAAGGTGGTCTTCAACCAATGTAGCATCAGATGGCGTACCTCCATAATAATTTACATTAGTCACAGTTGGGTTGCCTGTATAGTAAGCACCAACTTCACCAAATACGCCCCAGTTTTTATTAATTTTTGGTGCAAAACCTAGACCTAAATATGGTGCAATATCATTACTATAGTCAAGATCATAACCAAGTTTGCTTAAGCCTGTATCTTCACCCTTAACTTTAATATTCCCACCATCGTTTCGAGCTTGTAGAGCGTATTGTTGATCGATGTAACCAACACCTGCAGCTACATAAACACCTTGTGCCCATTTATTTGGACTTGCGCCCCAAGGACGTAATTCAGCATTTAAGTAAGTCAAGTTATTATCCATATCAACGTCATAATTGACATCATCAACTTCTACGTCATCCGACCAAGAAATGTCGCCACCGTTATAACCCAATGCTAAGCCCACATACGGGTTTGCAGTCCAAAGTAAGGCACCACCATAACCAGTTGTACCGACTTCAGCACGAACACCTGTTGGAATGAGTTGGTTACGGTCAAATGCATAACCATCTTGCACAACAGCTGTATCTGCCATTGCAGAACCTGCAACTGCTGCCAATACCGATGCGGCTAAAATTGTGTGTAAAGATTTCATTGTGTTTCTCCTCAAACTAAAGCTTTTTGAATTTTCATTCGTTCGTTTTTCATGTGAAAACTATAGAGCATATTGCGTTCAGTATTTATGCAAGATGTGGTAGGTTTATGTTGTTTTTTGATACAAATTTATTTTTATTGTTTATTGCAAAAGCTTTTATTTTCAAAACTTCAACAATTTAGCGCTCAACTTGACTTGTTTTATCTAGCCAAGGATAAACTCCAAGTTGTTCTAAATTTTATCTATTCCTGTCTCAATATAGTGTAAAATCTTGGAAAGTTTTTTTTCAGGTAATTACATCGATGTCGCAGCTTTCAACAATTATTGAACAAGCATTTGAAGACCGTGCTAATTTTACAGCAGCAGATTGCCCTGCTGAAATTCGCCAAGCAGTTGAACAAGCAATTGCAGGTTTAGATAACGGCACATTGCGCGTTGCTGAAAAAATTAATGGTGAGTGGATCGTTCACCAATGGTTAAAAAAGGCAGTTTTGTTATCTTTTAAACTCAATGATAACAAGCCAATTGAATCTTGCGATTTGCGTTTCTACGACAAAGTAGACACTAAATTTACAGGTTGGACTGACGAGCAATTTAAACAAGCAGGTGTACGTGTAGTACCGCCAGCTGTTGCACGTAAAGGTTCATTCCAAGCCAAAAATGTGGTGTTAATGCCATCTTATGTCAATATTGGCGCTTATGTAGATGAAGGCACCATGGTCGATACATGGGCAACTGTAGGTTCATGTGCACAAATTGGTAAAAACGTGCATTTATCGGGTGGTGTAGGCATTGGTGGTGTACTTGAGCCACTTCAAGCAAACCCAACAATTATTGAAGACAACTGCTTCATTGGCGCACGTTCTGAAATTGTTGAAGGCGTGATTGTAGAAGAAGGTTCTGTCATTTCTATGGGCGTTTATATTGGTCAATCGACCAAAATTTATGACCGTGAAACTGGCGAAATCCATTATGGTCGTGTACCTGCAGGTTCGGTGGTCGTTTCTGGCAATCTGCCTTCTAAATGTGGCACTTATAGCTTGTATGCTGCTATCATTGTGAAGAAAGTAGATGCGAAAACCCGTGCAAAAACTAGCTTGAACGACTTATTACGCGAAGACTAAACTTTTTTAGTTTTCCCCATCTCTACGGCCAGCAATGACCGTAGGGATTTTTGTTTTTTATATACTGTGATGAATTTTATGAGTACCCTCCGATCTTCCGCTATTCCTGTTTCTGATCCGTCTGCGGGTTTACGCATTACGGAGATTTTCTATTCATTGCAGGGCGAAGCCAATACATCAGGCTTGCCAACCGTATTTATTCGTTTAACGGGTTGTCCATTGCGTTGTCATTACTGCGATACCACCTATTCTTTTGAAGGTGGCGAACGTCGATCTTTAGATGACATAATCCAAACCACACTAGATTTCAAAACACCGTATGTATGTGTAACAGGCGGTGAACCTCTGGCCCAACCGAATGCGCTGCCACTGATGCAACGTTTGGCAGATTTAGGTTGTGAAGTGTCTTTGGAAACCAGTGGCGCTTTAGATATCTCTAAAGTGGATAACCGTGTATCTAAAGTGCTAGATTTAAAAACCCCTGTATCGGGTGAAATGTCGCGCAATTTATTATCAAATTTAGATTTTTTAAACCCACATGATCAAATCAAATTTGTGATTTGTGATCATGATGATTATCTTTGGGCGAAGCAGCAAGTTGAGCATTATCAATTGCATAAAAAAGTCAATACCGTATGGTTCTCCCCTGCATTTGCTGTCGAAAAAGGTGCTGTCGCCTTGCCACAACTTGCACGTGATTTGGCACAGTGGATTTTAGCCGACCATCTCCCTGTTCGTTTCCAATTGCAATTACATAAATTGCTTTGGAATGATGAAACAGGTCGTTAATTTCTATACGAATACACATTCGTACTGAGGTCAATCATCACAGTTTTGCTCAAGTTCTATCGCAATATTTTAAAATTTGGAGTTCAATTATGCGCCCTCGTGCCATTGTATTGTTATCTGGTGGATTAGACTCAACTACGTGTTTGGCATGGGCACAAGCGCGTTATGAATGTATTGCACTAAGTTTTATGTATGGTCAACGCTCGACCACAGAGCTAGATGCTGCACGTGCCTTGACTAAAAATGCAGGCATTGAGCATCGTGTGATTAATATTGATTTAGGCAACTTGGGCGGTTCTGCCCTGACCGATCACAGCATTGAAGTACCTGATCATGAGCAAGAAGGTATTCCTGTGACTTATGTGCCTGCACGTAATACCATCTTCCTATCTTATGCTTTGGCAGCAGCCGAAGTTTTTGATGCAGAAGCCATTGTGATTGGCATTAATGCGGTAGATTATTCGGGTTATCCTGACTGTCGTCCTGAATTTATTGATGCATTTGCCAATATGGCACGCTTGGCAACCAAAGTTGGCGTAGAAGGCAAACCGTTAAAATTTGAGACACCTTTGTTACATTTATCCAAAGCAAATATTATTCGCTTAGGTATTGAACATGGCGTAGACTATAGTCAAACGGTTTCTTGCTACCAAGCAGATGACCAAGGACGTGCTTGTGGTAAATGTGACAGCTGTCGCTTACGCAAACAAGGTTTTGCCGATGCTGGTGTTGCAGACCCAACGCGTTATATACCGTCATAACAAGGTAAAGTGTATGAAAAATTTAAAATCAAACATTATAGTTTCTGCGATTATGTCTGTTGCTGCATTATTCGCAACAACGACACACGCAAATAATGACAAGTTGCAACAAGCATATAAAAGCACCAATGTAAAAGCAGCTTTAATTAATGTTTGTAAAGAAGAAACTGCAAAAGGCAAAAAACTGACTACAGCTGAAGTAAGCAAATATTGTACTTGTGCAGTAGAAGCAGATGGTAAATTAACCAACGCTCAAAAATGGGAAATTCAAAGCGCAATTAACCAGAAAAAGAGCCCTGCGACTTTAGCTTTTGTACAAAAGCAAAATAAAGATTTGCAAACTTGTTTTGGTCCTCAGCTTACAGGTAAATTAAAAACCTTAACTGAAGAAGCAATGAAAGCGGCTGAGAAAAAATAATTTTTCTTAACAATTTCAACTAGCCACTTTATGTGGCTAGTTTTTTATGTGCATGATTTTGGAGAAAAATATGAGCACGACAATTCAATTACCAAATCAAGCTTTTCCTGCAACCACAGGCGAAGTCAATTTAACCGAACTTGGTACAGATTGGTTAGTGGTGTATTTTTACCCGAAAGATTCTACCCCAGGCTGCACCACACAAGCTGTCGATTTTACTGCGCTAAAGCCACAATTTGATGCGCTTAATACCACCATCATTGGCATTTCGCGCGACTCAGTCAAAGCCCATCAAAACTTTACCGAAAAACAATCTTTAGGCATCAACTTGATTAGCGATAAAGAAGAAGTATTGTGTCAGTTGTTTGATGTGATTAAAGAAAAAAATATGTATGGCAAAAAAGTTATGGGCATTGAACGCTCTACTTTTATTTTCCATCAAGGTCAATTACTGAAAGAATATCGTAAAGTCAAAGCTGCAGGACATGCCGAGCAAGTGCTTGCGGATTTAACCGCTTTACAGGCTTAATTTTCAGCCTCTAAAAAAACACAATGTTCTGGATGATTGAAAGCTTTTTCAATCATCCTTTTTCATTTAAAAACTGGATTACTCCGTCAAATTACTGCTGTCCTGCTGCTGGTATTTGTCTTGTAATTGACGATAAATTTCCGTGTTTTGAAATGCGGTTAAGAAATCAATTGTGCCTTGCGGGAAAAAATTAGGCTGTATTTCCCCACGATAATAAGCCTCACGTGCAGGCGTAGCAGACATGGCATCTTGCAAGCTGTCTAATTCTACCATCTCCCATTCAGGGAAAAACTTTAAATAATAAGACGAGTCATCTTTAAAATGCCCAATTAAACCAACACGATCTTGCGGTTGAATCAATTCACCGACTAAAGATTTGACTAGTTTTTGCCATTTTTCATCATTGTAGACATCTACGACATGCACAAACTTAATCCGTTCTTGCATCTCAGGTGAAAAGTTAGACAAAATCATCTGCTCACGTTCTTTGGCTAAAAACGGATTTTTTAAATTGCGCTCATTTTGTGCAGAACCTAATGCCAAAATCACATAATGACTACGTGCTAACGCAATTTGAATGGTTTGCAAATGCGCCAAATGAAATGGCTGAAAGCGGCCAATGAAAACCAAATAATCAAACGTATATTGCATAATAAATACGCCAATCCTAATTTTGATAACAACATGATGCTATCTGATACGCGGAAATGTCATCCACAACCTGCGTGGTATCAACTCATTATTGTTTTTGCAAGATAATAAATCAAAAACAATAATTGGGCAGGTTTCGTGGATGACAAATGGTTTTGCCTACTTTTGCCAAAACAAAAGTAGGTCGAACCGAAGGTTAATCCTAAAATAGAATTAATAGACGTTAAGATTCCGCCTTGCTTATTCATTTTTTAAATGAACAACCCCAAATTCTAAATAAATTTCACATTGAATTAGGAACGCAAATCTCATCATTCACTAACTTTTTATGAACTCATGAGTTGTGCCAGCGCTGCGAATTTGCGACATAATGAGCCATAAATTCTAACCAATCAAAGCAAGGATAGTACGATGACACTGAGCTGTATTCAACAACCTCACCCACATTTGAATGCGAATTTAGACAATGGCGTACTGACTTTAGCCATCAACCGACCAGAAGCAAAAAACGCGCTGTATGGTGAATTATATTTGTGGATTGCACAAGCCTTAGATGAAGCAGATCAGTCCAACGCAGTACGTTGTGTAATTTTACGTGGCACAGATGCAGATTTTAGTGCTGGCAATGACATGCAAGACTTTATGAAGTCTGCTGCACTTAAAGGACAACTACCTGCTGCCGAAGGCCCTCCATTCATCTTATTAAAATCTGCAGCTAAGTTTTCTAAACCGCTGATTGCAGCTGTACGTGGGGTGGCAATTGGCATTGGTGTCACAATTCTATTACATGCAGATTTGGTATATAGCGACAATACTGCCCTATTCCAAATTCCATTTGTGAGCTTGGGCTTATCGCCTGAAGGTGCATCAAGCAAACTTCTAGTAGAACAAGCAGGCTATCACAAAGCGGCTGAACTGTTGCTAACTGCACAAAAATTCAATAGCGAAACGGCATTATCGGCAAATTTAGTTAATAGCATTGAAACCGATGTCTATGCAACGGCGCAACAAAAAGCAGCACAATTGGCAGCTTTACCATTAGCTTCACTCAAACAATCTAAAGCCCTCATGAAACATAATGTCGATGAAATTGTGGCTTGGATTGACCATGAAGCTGAGATTTTTATGCAACGTGTCGGCTCAGCAGAAATGATGGAAGCAGTGCAGGCCTTTATGCAAAAACGTAAACCTGATTTCAGCCAATTTAATTAAGCGCTGTTTAGCTGAAATGTACTTACACCCATTTCAAGTAAACTAGACGTTTTAAAACCACATTCATTTTGGCTGAATGTGGTTTTTTCTTTATTCGCCCCCATATTCTGCAATGTGCTATCAATCATTAAAAAATTGAGGAAAATTGTAATGTCTAATCCAAATCCAGCTGATGTTAAAGCTGAAAAAAAAGAACGTTATTTTGAGCCTGCACCACAAGATATTGATATAGAAAACTTTAAAAAAGTCATTCAAAGCCGTCGTTCGGTGCGTAAATTTACCGACAAAGCCATTCCTGTTGAAGTGTTGGATGATTGTTTAGATATGGCTTTATTGGCACCAAACTCATCTAATTTACAACCGTGGACTTTTGTCGTGGTGCAAAATCCTGCCAAGAAAAAACAACTGGTTAAAGCCTGCTTAGGACAACTCGCTGCTCGTACTGCAGCAGAGCTAATCGTGTGTATTGCACGTACAGACCGTGTTGATGAAATGGCAAAAAAGAATATCAGCGAGTTCCCTTTTCCTGAAGCACCTGCAGCAGTCAAAAAATATTACAAGTTTATTCCTTATAACTACATGACTGGCTACTTAAACGCAGTAGGTAACTTTAAGAAAGTCGCTTTCAAAATTGCACGTAGTTTAGATAAACAATTACCTGTAACTGCATTTAACCCTGCCGATGCCAAACTTTGGGCGAGTAAAACCACTGCACTCGCTTGTGAAAATATGGTCTTGGCCCTTCGCGCACACGGTTTTGATAGCTGCATGATGGAAGGTTTTGATGAGCCGATGGTACGCAAACTCTTAAAACTGAATGAACAACAATTTCCAGTGATGGTGATTGCTGCAGGTGAACGTGCCGAAGATGGTGTCTTTTTCCCGCAATACCGTTTTGACCGTGACCTGTTTATTCAGAAAGTCTAGGGGCTGTTAACATTTCATAAATGGCTTGCGCTGTAGGCTAAAACTGAGCAGATTAGGCATGAAACGCAAGGAATAGCGGGACTATTGCCAAGTTTCATAACGTAATCTCAGAAAGTTTTAGCCACATGAGCAAGAACAAAGCGCTGCTTTGTTTGCTGCGCAAGGGGACGAGCATATTTTTTGCTGCTATTGCGTTATGAGTCAGTCATTTAGAATAACTAAATTTCCTGCCCCATGCCTTATAGCAACTAAAAAACCTTGCGAGATATATCTCTCACGTCGCAAACATAGATGAAGTGTCAACAGACCCTAATATTTCAACTGTACTTTTAAAACCTAGCCACATTTCGACTCGTGACAAGGCGACAAGGATGTCGCCCGTTAGACTGTGGTACAGGACGTACCATCAGTCTAACAGAGGGCTTTTGTTACTTTTCGCCCGTGAAAAGTAAAATCTATCTACGCAACTTATATTTGCCCCAATCCATATATGAGTGATCGTACAATTCTATTTTTCTTTAAAAATTGGTATTTAAGTCTTTAAAAATTAATATCTAAAAGTTGCATAAACTCAAAGGCAGGCTCTTCGTAAGGATGGCTTGCCTTGAGCGCTTTTGCGACTGCCTGAGCATTTTGCTCAGGTACAATGGTTTCCACGCGCCATTCGGCAACGTGTTCCAAAGCATCTAACTCACCAATAAACGGATTTGCTCCTTTGACAGGCTTAAATTGCCCTGTGCCTAAAACCTGCCATGCACAATGTTCATAATTGCCAATTCCACCTGCACCCGCTGCAAAAACCGCCAGTTTAGTTTCTTCAAGATGAGATTCAGGCACATAATAAATCAGTTTGAGCATATTTAAGCTTCGCTATGCATTTCACAATTAATTAGAAATTAGCATAAAAATTTGAGCATTGTTGCTATTTTGGCAACCTATACGCAATATCCAATCCTCAATTTATACAGTTCCCCAAAAAACTTTAAAGTACGCTTCGCCACAAACTTATCCCCCATTTTGTATGAATTTAGATTTAAAAAGACAAGCCATGTCGCACGCCCCTAGAGCTTTTGTCATTTTTTTGGCATGATGCAAAACAAGCACATAGTGAATAATGATAAATGACTCAAATGCGTTGGTTAGAACTGCTTTCCACAGTTCGAATTGGTAGTAAAAAACAAAGTACAGAACAGGCGCGCAGCCCTTTTCACAAAGATTATGACCGTATTATTTTTTCGCAAAGTTTCAGACAGCTTAACCGTAAAACCCAAGTCCATCCGCTCACTCAACATGATGGTATTCATACTCGCCTGACCCATTCTTTAGAAGTGTCTTGTATTGGACGTTCATTAGGGATGCTGGCTGCAGAAAAAATCAAAGACCACTTGCCAATGTGGATTTCTCCTGCCGATGTCGGTGCGATTATTCAAGCCGCATGTTTGGCACATGATATTGGCAATCCACCTTTCGGACATGCAGGTGAATATGCCATTCGTGAATGGTTTGACGATGCTTCACACGGCAATTTTCTCGCCAAACTGAGTGATGAAGAAGAAGCTGACGTGCGTCAGTTTGAAGGCAATGCGCAAGGTTTACGGCTACTCACCAAAATTGACTATCATCCAAATGATGGCGGCATGCGTTTAACCTATGCCACTTTAGGCGCTTATTTAAAATATCCGTGGCTGTCTAAGACCATTGCTGAACAAGGCAACCGCCCTGCCAATCAACGTGATAAATTTGGTTGTTACCAAGCCGAAAAAGAAATTCTCAAACAAATTGCTGAACAGCTTGGACTGATTCAATTGGGCGATTATCACTATTGTCGTCATCCACTCACCTATTTATTGGAAGCGGCGGATGATATTTGCTATGCCTTAATTGATTTAGAAGATGGCATTATTTTAAACATGCTCAGCTATGAAGAAGTGGAGCCGATCTTTTTAAACTTGATTGGTGACTACGGTATTCCTGCAGAACTAGCGATGGCACGTACCACATGGCAACAAAAAATTGCCGCTTTGCGTGGTCGGGTCATGAAGCGTTTAGTCGATGAAGTCACCACAGCGTTTGCCAAACACCATTTTGAAATCCTAATGGGACAACTTAAAGGCAGCCTTTTACAGTATTGCTCAGCAGATATTGAAATTGGTATTAATCGCGCCAAAGACTTAGCGCGTGAGAAAATTTTCGAGCATCCGCAAAAAGCAGGACTGGAAATTATTGCGCATCAAAGTTTACAAAACATTTTGGATGCGTTTATTCCACTCACCACGCCACATAAAACCCTAAGTTTTAAAGAGCAGCGTTTAATGTCAATCTTGCAACGCTCAGGGGCAGATTTTGCGCATAATCACTATGACAATATTATGCAAGTCTTGGATATTATCTCTAAGTTTTCAGATCACCAAGCCTATAACTTATCGCAAGAATTACAAGGCAATAAGGTCGGCTTGCTATAATGAGTAATTTGCATATCAATACTTGTATCTAAATAGAAGTAGGATTTAAGCGCAGATTTTGCCTTTTGTGAAAATGCGCTCTACTATGCGAACAGCAACTTATTTTAAATCAATCAGTGAATCACAAATATGATCGGATGTCTTATTGGCGAAGTATTGGCTTTAGAAGCACCAACCGTGTTGCTGAATGTGAATGGTGTGGGCTATGAAATTGACACGCCGCTCACCACATTTTGCCAATTACAAAAAGGGCAGAAAATTACCCTATGGACGCATTTAGCCGTGCGTGAAGATGCTCAATTGTTATATGGTTTTTTAGAAGCCCAAGAAAAAACCATTTTCCGAACCTTACTTAAAGTCAATGGTGTCGGCCCAAAAATGGCGCTAGGTATTTTATCAACCTTAAGCGTCGAGCTACTGATTCACACCGTAGAACATGAAGATATTAATACCCTGATTAAAGTGCCAGGTGTGGGCAAAAAAACTGCTGAACGTTTAATGATTGAATTACGTGATCGCTTTAAAGCCATGTCCAACGAAGTGAGCAGCAGCAATTCCACAATGACTCAAATCCAGTTTACAGGCAATTCTGCTGTTGCCGAAGCCGAAGCCGCTTTACAATCTTTAGGTTATAAACCTGCCGAAGCACAAAAACTGATTAATGCAGTCAAGGGCGATTTTACTGAAGCCAGTGATATTATCCGTGCAGCATTAAAGTCGATGAATAAATAAAAGATGCCAACAAACCTAGCGTAAGTTCATCTTTCCAATATTGGATACATGACTGGCGACATGGATGTCGCCCGTTGAGTTGGGGTATAGGGATATACCCTCAACTCAACATAAGATTTTTGTTACTTTTGATCTTTCAAAAGTAAAATCATGCCTTCGCAAAGGCATTTAAACGCAACTCATACTTTGAGGCTGTGCATGCAGCATCAAAATGCCCAGCTCAAGAGATTAGTTAACACGATATGCAAGACCGTCTAATCAGTGGTTCTGAAAAACCCGAAGATCAAATTGATCGCGCCATTCGCCCCACCTCACTCGATGACTATATTGGGCAACCTGTAGTGCGTGAACAAATGGAAATTTTCATTGGTGCAGCCCGTGGACGCGCAGAAGCACTGGACCACACCCTGATTTTTGGACCACCAGGTTTAGGTAAAACCACACTCGCCAATATTATTGCCCGTGAAATGGGCGGCAATCTTAAATCCACTTCAGGGCCTGTCTTGGAACGCGCAGGTGATTTAGCCGCCATGCTGACCAATCTTGAAGAAGGCGATGTGTTATTTATTGATGAAATCCATCGTCTTTCACCTGTGATTGAAGAAATCTTGTATCCAGCGATGGAAGATTATCAACTGGACATCATGATTGGTGAAGGGCCTGCAGCACGCTCCATTAAACTGGACTTGCCACCATTTACCCTTGTCGCCGCTACCACACGTGCAGGCTTACTCACCTCACCGTTACGTGACCGTTTTGGTATTGTGCAGCGTTTGGAATTTTATTCGGTTGAAGATTTGACCCATATTGTCAAACGCTCGGCGAGTTTAATGGATGTGCCAATGACCGATGCAGGAGCCAATGAAGTCGCTCGTCGTTCACGTGGTACACCACGTATTGCCAACCGATTATTGCGTCGCGTTCGTGACTATGCGCAGGTCAAAGGCACAGGTGAAGTCACGCAAGAGATGGCACAACGTGCGCTAGATATGCTGAATGTCGATAAAGATGGTTTAGATACCTTAGACCGTCGTTATTTATCAATGTTATTAGAGCGTTTTGATGGTGGGCCTGCAGGTGTGGAAGCTTTGGCCGCTGCTATGGCTGAAGACTCTGGCACTTTGGAAGATGTAATTGAACCATACCTAATTCAACAAGGTTATGTAATGCGAACCGCTCGCGGGCGTATTGCCACCAATATGGCGTATTTACAATTTGGGATGACACCGCCAGAGCCAAAAGAAAAATAGCTCAAAGGAAAAAATAGCTTGAAGGGAGCTATCTCCCTTTAAGCTATTAAATATTTAGGTCAATTGGGTCTGTAGATAGACCCTAATTTTCAATAATACGCACATCTTCAACAAGCATTAATTCACACGCGCCCGCCCCTGTATCATGACGGCTTAAAGAACTGCGCCACTGCCACCCATCTGCGGCAGTAACTTCAACCAATTTACCTTTCAAATAAATCAAATCATCTTCATCAATCTGTTTTAACTGTGTCGCAATCGCGGGTGTGGCAGGAATTAAATGCGTATTAGCGCTCAAACTTGCAATCTCTTGCACAGGAATCGGTGGTGCTTGTTCATAACGCCAATGATACCAACGGTTGCTTTGACGAATAGACAACTGTTTATACACTTCAGGCTTGGCCATTTCGCCCCATCCCAAAGCAAAATCGACAGGGCTAAGTTCGGCTTCACGTCCAAAATTATAATTTTCACGTGACAATACCCGAAACTCACCTTCATAGGTTTCCAAAGCTTGAATGGTATAGTCTTTAAATTGATGCACTTGCTGCGATGACTGATAGGTTGTGCTATCCGCAATTCCTCCATCTGGCTGGAACAGCGTCATCCACAACAAATACAATATGGCAATTACCACAAAAAATTTAACTAAACGGCTCATGTGCTGCTCATTGGGGTGGATCATCTGCATGTATCAGGCAGGCAGCTAATTTTAACTTAAAAGCATGTTTGAAATCTTGTGCCATTGGACGAAGCGTTGAGAATGATAAACTGCCACGCTATACACAGCTTGACTTATAGCCCCGATTCACGTCAATTTCACAGACACGGCGTAAGCTATAAGTATTGCTTATCAAACAACTTTGCAACATTGAAGCGGAACATCATCATGGCGAATAAATTTGAATTTAAAATTCGTATCTATATGGAAGATACTGATGCAGGCGGCATTGTTTACCACGCCAACCATATTCGCTTTATGGAACGTACCCGTACCGAATGGCTTCGTGCATCGGGTGTTGATCATTATTGGCATCAACAAGATTACAACTTTGTCGTGCATAAAATTAACGTGAAATATTCACGTCCAATCTTAATGGATGACCTAATTACTGTTACAGCAAGTGTAGTTTCGTGTAAAGCGTCATCATTTGTATTGCAACAAAATATTTATCGTGGTGAAATCATGCTTGCATCTGGCGAGGTTGAATTGGCCTGTCTTGGTTCAGATATGAAACCACGTCGTCTGCCAGATGAAATTCGTAGCCTTATTCTGAAAGAATTAGGACAAGATTAAAAAAATGAATTGGCACATGTAGTAACTATGGCAACACAACTCGAATCATCTCTTCAAGTATCAGATCTTATTTTACAAGCAAGTCCTGTTGTTCAGCTGGTAATGCTCTCGCTGCTTTTAGCATCATTATACAGTTGGTATCTGATTGCCAAGTTACACATGAGCTATAAAAAAGCACAGGCAGATGATCAGCATTTCCAAAAAATCTTCTGGTCTGGTGCAGAATTAAATACGCTTTACAACAACGCACAGCTCAATTCAAAACGTGTCGGTTTGGAAGATATTTTCTATCAAGGCTTAGGTGAGTTTTTAAAACTCAAAAAGCGCCAAGCGCCTGCAACACAAACCATTGAAGGCACAGAACGTATTTTACGTGTCGGTTTAAGCCGCGACCAAGCTCAACTTGAACAAGGCTTAGGTGCATTAGCCAGCATTGGTTCGGTTGCGCCATACGTTGGTTTATTTGGTACCGTCTGGGGCATTATGAATGCCTTTATTGGACTGGCAGATGTCGATCAAGTCACATTGGCAACAGTCGCACCAGGGATTGCCGAAGCCCTCATTGCCACAGCCATTGGTTTATTTGCCGCCATTCCTGCGGTACTTGCCTTTAACCATTACACCGCCAAAGGCGAAGCGATTTATTCTGATCGTGCGTTATTTGCCGAAGAAATGGTGGCTTTATTACAACGTCAATCTTTAGGCAATACTCAGGATCACGACTAATGGCTATTCAACGCTCAGGACGCTTCGAGCGCATTAAGAAACCACTCAAAAGTGACATGAATGTAGTGCCCTATATTGATGTCATGTTGGTGTTATTGGTGATTTTTATGGTTACTGCACCGATGATTACCAGTGGGATTCAAGTCGATTTACCTCAAGCCAATGGTAATCCAATTGAATCGAAAGATGCCCCTGCTTTGGTGACTTTAAATAAAGATGGGCAATATTTTTTAGAATACAAAGAACACAAAGCCGAACCTTTGGAATTAGCCCAACTGAAACAAATTTTGACCGATGCTCAAATTCAAGCCAAAGCTGAAAACAAAGAGTTTCAGGTTGTTATTCGCGGTCATAATACACGCCCTTATGGTGATGTGATTGCGTTAATGTCTGACTTACAAGATGCGGGTTTAACCCAAGTTGGATTGCTGACCGAGCCTTTAAAGTAATTTATGAAAGATTTTAAAAAGCCACCTTTTCAACAAAAAGCCATCGCGATTGGGTTCACCGTAGGTGTCCACCTTATCGCAGTGGTTGGCTTGCTTTATTTGGGCATGAGTAAAGCACCTGAGCCGCCTAAACCCATTAAAACGGTATTAATAAAACCAGAAGATTTAAAACCCTTATTAGAAACTAAATCTGCTGAAACCACACATGAAAATGTAGCAGAGCAAATTACTCAAACAGCCGAGCCTGCTCTTGAACCTGCCCCTGTCATTCCAACACCTGCAGCGGCTCCTACGCCACCCGCTCCTCAAGTTGATACACAAAAAACTGCACAAGCAGCAGAGGCTCAAGCACGTGCAGAACGACAAGCTCCTGAAGCCAAACAAATTGCAGAGCGACAAAAACTAGAAGCTGAACGCTTAAAAGCTCAACAAGCACGCGCCGAAGAACGTGCTCAACGAGAAGCCGATGCTAAAGCAAAAGCTCAAGCCGATGCCAAAGCACGTGCTGAAGCAGATGCTGTACGTCGTAAAGAAGCCGAAGCCCTGAAAAAAGCAGAAGCGGCAGAAAGACGTCAACTCGAAGCCAATGCAGCAGCAAAACGCAAAGCTGAAGCAGATGCAAAAGCCAAGGCAGATGCTGAGGCAAAACGTAAAGCTGACGCAGATGCAAAAGCCAAAGCTGATGCAAAACGTAAAGCTGACGCAGATGCAAAAACCAAAGCAGATGCCGATGCAAAACGTAAAGCTGCAGCAGATGCAAAAGCCAAAGCTGATGCCGACGCAAAACGTAAAGCTGCTGCAGATGCAAAAGCCAAAGCTGATGCCGAAGCAAAACGTAAGGCTGACGCAGATGCAAAAGCCAAAGCTGATGCCGAAGCGAAGGCACGTGCCGATACTGAAGCCAAAGCTTCAGCTGCCAAACAAGCTGCAGAAGAAGCTGCTCAGAAAAAGGCTGAAGTACGACGCATTGCATCCACTGCTAAACGCGATTTCGAAAATAAAATCAGACGTGCGTGGGATACCCCTGTGGGTTCATCGGGCAAACGTGCAACTGCGCGTGTGACCCTAAGTGACAGTGGCGCAGTTCAGTCTGTCGTGGTTAATTCTAGCGACCCTGACATGAAAGCCAGTGTAGAAGCTGCTGTTCGTGCTGCCGCACCTTATCCGATGCCATCAGACCCAGATGCACGACGCGAAGCACGTAGCTTCACCTCTACCTTTACAGCGCAATAAGTTACCAGTTAGCCGAATAACATCTATTTGGCTAACTCCTTCTCAAAATATTTACGAGTATAAATAAATTTAAATTTTCACAGTGTTATAACAGTTTTATTATAAATTCATGCTTTCATTCCTACCAAAGCATGCCATTATGTACCACAATTACATCCAAAAAAGTTATGTTGATTTGAGAAAATAGCGAATGATGGAAACAACGCGTAAACACCTACTTTGTCTTGCTATTTTAACTGCGCTTAGCCCAGTTTTAAGCACACAATCTTTTGCACAACTGCATTTAGAAATTGCCAAAGCACCAGAAGAAGCACCTAAAATTGCGATTGTGCCGTTTGGCAATGATCAAAGTATTTATCCTATTGTAGAAAACGATTTAAACCGTTCAGGCAAATTCACCAGTTCATCTAAAAACCTTGCTGCAACTGCAAGCATGAACAATCCAAATGCAGCTGCATGGCAAGCCGCAGGTGTACCTTATGTGGTGACAGGAAATGTTAAAGCCACTGCAGAAGGCGGTTATGAAGTTCACTACCAACTTTATGATGTGCAAAAACAGCAATACTTATTGAATGAATTATTAAGCGTGCCTGCGTCACGGGTACGTTCTGCTGCACACATGATCAGTGATGCCATTTATGAAGCACTCACGGGCATTAAAGGTGACTTTAGCGGACGCATTGCTTATGTACTGCGCAACCCTGCAACACCTGAACAACGCTATACCCTGCAAATTGCCGATACTGATGGTGAACAGCCTAAAACCATTTTGACTTCGCGTGATCCTATTTTATCGCCTGCGTGGACACCAGATGCCAAAAAAATTGCCTATGTGTCGTTTGAAACCAAACGCCCTGCTATTTATGTGCAAGATTTGGCGACAGGTCAGCGTGAAAAATTAGCCAGTTTCCGTGGTTTAAATGGTGCTCCAAGCTTCTCACCAGATGGTCAAAGCATGTTGTTTACCGCATCCATGCATGGCAATCCAGAAATTTATCAAATGAATTTAAGCACCCGTGAACTGCGACGCATGACCAATGACAGTGCGATTGATACCGAAGCACGTTATGCACCAGATGGTAAATCATTTATTTACACTTCAGATCGTGGTGGTTCCGCACAAATTTATCGTTATGACTTTGCCACAGGCAGCAGCAAACGCCTAACCTTCCGCGGTGCATTTAACGCACGTGGTACGCTCAGTGCCGATGGTCGTAAACTGGCATTGGTGCATCGCCCAAGTGGCAGTAATTACAAAGTCGCAATTCAAGACATCAACACCAATATCACCAATATTTTAACCCCAACCAGTTTGGATGAGTCGCCAAGCTTCTCACCAAATGGGCAAATGGTGGTGTATGCAACGCGCGAAGGCGCACGTGGCTTATTGTCAATTATGTCTTTAGACGGTCGCTTCCGCATGAACTTACCAAGTGAACAAGGTGAAGTGCGTGAACCTGCGTGGGCGCCAAAATAATGAGTATCCGCAAGGTAAACACTTTTCAGTTCTGTTTTAAAACCAAAAATCAAGCTTCATGGAGATGAGGATGAACGCAGTTAAATTATTGGTACTCCCTGTTTTGGCATCGGCTTTAGTGATGACAGGTTGTGCAAACCGCAAACCAACGACTGACTCACAAGCAGGTCAAACACCAAGTGGTGCAACTACAGTCAACACCCAAGGTTTGAGTGAAGATGCAGCTTTAAATGCACAAAACCTTGCAGGTGCATCTGCCAAAGGTGTAACCGAAGCCAACAAAGCTTTCTTGGCAAAGCGCGTGGTGCATTTTGACTACGACAGCAGCGAATTATCTAATGATGATTACCAGACCCTACAAGCACATGCACAGTTTCTAATGGCGAATGCCAACTCTAAAGTAGCGCTTACAGGTCATACCGATGAACGCGGTACACGCGAATACAACATGGCTTTAGGCGAGCGTCGTGCCAAAGCGGTTGAGAGCTTCTTAATCACCAGCGGCGTTAACGCAGGTCAGCTTGAAGCAGTGAGCTATGGTAAAGAAATGCCAGTCAACCCTGGACATGATGAAAATGCATGGAAAGAAAACCGTCGCGTAGAAATTAACTACGAAGCTGTTCCACCATTATTGAAATAATAATTTGCTGTTTGGGAAAAACTCGTTTAGAACGTGTTTCCCCAATACGAAAAAAGCGCTCTTTATTACAAGGGCGCTTTTTTATGACATAAAAAACTGGGCAAACGAATATTTTAAAAACTAACAGATAAGTGCAGAAATACAGCTTTGCTTCAGTTATTCCGACTCGGCATCAGCTTTTGCAGTTTGCATAGATTCAATCAAATCATGCTTATTAAACTTTTTATATTCAGGTTTAGACTCGTAATCTTTCCAAGCGGCTTTCATCTTGTCCTCAGAAATATCGTCTAAACTAATCCCTTCGCTTGGCGTTGGAGTCGCATCAAACTTTAACGTTGTCATATCTGTGCTCCTATCTCAAATTAAATCCTTCACATCAACATAGCACTTTCTGCAGGACTTGCAAGGGTAAAATCACAGCAAATAGTCGAGTTTAATTTTTCTTTTAACGCGTTCTCATCTAAACTATTGCAGCATATTGTTATCCTCATTTTTGCAGTCATTCGGAGTTTTCCAGTCATGTCATACCGCACCCTTTCCCAATTTCTACAACAACAAACTGGAAATTTAACACCCGAACTTGCTCAAGTGATTGAAACTATAGCCAATACTTGCAAAACAATTGACCAAACATTACAAAAAGGTGCATTGGCGGGCGTATTAGGCAGTGCACAAAATGAAAACGTACAAGGCGAAGAACAAAAGAAATTAGATGTTATTTCAAATGATTATTTAATTGAAGCGTTACAAAAACATCCTAATGTGGGTGGTTTGGCGTCGGAAGAATTAGACGAATTCACTCCTGCTCAGGAAAATGGTCAATATTTAGTGTTATTTGACCCACTGGATGGTTCAAGCAACATCGACATCAATATGTGTGTGGGTACCATTTTCTCAATTTTACCTGCAAAAAATGCCGTGACCCAAGCTGCAGACTTTATGCAAGCAGGTACACAACAAGTTGCTGCAGGTTATGTCCTGTATGGCCCATCTACCATGATGGCGCTCACTGTTGGTGCAGGCGTGGTATTCTTTACCTTTGACCCAGAAAGCCAAGAGTTTTTGGTGACTGCAGACAACATTCAAGTTGCTGCCGATACAAAAGAATACGCGATCAATGCTTCAAACCAACGCCATTGGGAAGCACCTGTAAAACGCTATATTGATGAACTTTTGGCTGGTAAAACTGGGCCACGCGAAAAAGACTTTAACATGCGTTGGGTTGCATGTATGGTGGGCGATATTCACCGTATCCTTTGCCGTAGCGGGGTTTTCATGTATCCATACGACTTAAAAGACCCGAAAAAAGCAGGTCGTTTACGTTTAATGTATGAAGCCAATCCAATGAGTATGCTCATGGAACAAGCAGGCGGTGCGGCAACCACAGGTCGTGTGCGTATTTTAGACATCCAACCCACAGACCTACATCAACGTGTGCCTGTCATCATTGGCTCAAAAAATGAAGTCGATTTGGTCAGCAGCTACCATCAATAATTTTTAACAACAGCAGTCGGCCATTCGCTGACTGCTGTGGATTTTATCGCATGCCTACGATTTTTTTAGAATCAAAAGATAACCCGAAAATTAAACACTTACGTGGTTTAATTGAACAAAATAACTATCGCAAAAAACAGGGACAAACGGTACTTGAAGGTACACATTTGTGTCTGGCGTGGTTACATGAAAATAAAAAAATCAATTCGATTTTTACCACCGAACATGCACTAAGCCATCCTGACTATGAGCGTATTTTGGCTAAATACACAGGCGTGGTCTTTGTCATTGGCGAATCTTTATATAAAGATTTAAGCACTTTAGGCACTTCCCTTGCCTGTTTAGCCATTGTCGACGTGCCAAGTTCAAGCCAAGCTTTAGACTTTAAAGCAGACACACTGATTTTAGAAAATGTGCAAGATCCGGGTAATGTCGGCACCTTATTGCGCTCTGCAGCAGCAGCAGGTATTGAACAAATTATTTGTACCAAAGGTTCTGCCTCACTTTGGTCGCCACGGGTGTTACGTGCAGGCATGGGCGCACACTTTAGCTTGCATACCTTTGAAAATATTGAACTCGAAGATGTCTTAGCACAATTTCAGATTCCTGTATATGTGACCAGTTCACACCATGCAGAAAGTCTCTATTCCAAAAATCTGCGTAATGCTTGCGTCTGGATTCTAGGCAATGAAGGTCAAGGTGTGTCCGATTATGCCTTACAGCATGCAGAAGCGGTAAGTATTCCACAACCAGGTGGACAGGAATCTTTGAATGTGGCAATTGCAGGCTCAATCTGTTTCTTTGAAATGGTACGCCAACGTCTGTAAATGGTTAATTTATTTTAAAAAGACTAGCCCTGCAAAAAAAATAGATTAGACTGAAAATAATAACTTGCAATGTCAACCAAACCATTGTTTTTAGCGTTATAAAAATATGATGTTAAAAATAATGGTGGGTATCCAATGACAGGATTTTCCATCTCTATGGATTTAAACCCGAAGTCGTCACACTCGGAAAATTTGAGTGCTCTTAAGAGTACGGCTGAGCAACGTCTGAAGAATTTCATGCAAGACGTAACGGGGCGTGCCTTAGTGATGATGGAAAGTGCAACGCAAGGACAGCACGGCATTGCTATGGATTTGGTGCAAGAAGCCTTTATTTCCTTGCATAAATCTTATGCTGACAAAGCCACAGAGGAATGGTATCCCCTGTTTTACACCATTTTAAATAACAAATTACAAGATTGGCGTCGTAAAGAAGCTCGCCGCGCTCAACCGTTTTCATGGTTCAAAAAAATCAGTTTAGATGATGACGATGTTGAACAACTTGATATTGTCGATGAGCAAGCACTCAATCCTGCAGAGTTTTTAGATCAAGCTGTGACTGTAGAAGAAATTCAGGCAGCAATTGCGGGGCTTCCTGTGCGGCAACAACAAGCTTTTATGTTACGTGCTTGGGAAGGTTTTGATACGCAAACCACCGCACAAATTATGAACTGCACTGAAGGCAGTGTAAAAACGCATTATCACCGTGCTATTCAAGCTTTACGCAACAGTTTGGCACATATGAATCCGTATCTGGGAGGATCATCAGAATGAAACAAGATGATTTCTTAAAACAAGTGACATCTAAACTTGATGGATTGGCTCGCCACCATCAAGACAAAGCCGCGGTCATGAATCATGTCTTGGACAATATTCAAGACAAGAAAACATCGCGCTATGGGCTTTGGAAAATGTCAGGTTTTGCATTGGCTGCGGCAATTGCAGGTTTTGTGGTCTTGCCAAATTCAATGGAAATGACCACACAGCCGCAGAATCAAGCTGTATCTGTTCCTAAACTTTCTCCACAAATGGTGGAAGATTTAGAAATGTTAATGGTGTTGGGTGAGGACAAAGTTCCACATGGCAGCTAAACGAATTGTGATTGCGTGTTGTGCGCTCAGTTTTTTACAAACCAGTTTTGCAGGGTTTGAGCGTTTTTGGATTTTTTCCAAAGATGCAGATACGCAAATTTCAGAAACCTGGGAAACTCTTTCTGAAGAAGAACAATTGGCCTTAATTAAGCGCTATCAAAACTTAAAAGAAATTCCTGCAGAAAAAAGCGTAGCTTTACAGCAGCGGATGGATTGGTTTACTCAACTGCCTGATAGCGAAAAACAAAAAATGCGTGAAACTTGGCAAAAAATGAGCACGCAAGAACGTCGTGAATTAGGACAACGCTTGCAACAAGCAACACCTGAACAACGACCTTTAATTCGTCAGGAATACATTCTTAAATATCAGCAGCCTGCAATGAGTCACTAATTTTATCTGTTCATGGATAATAGAAAGTACTTGAAGTCACCAATAACAAAAGCCTCATCGTGTAAAACAGATGAGGCTTTTGCAATAAAGAGTCGGTAGATTACGATTTTCTTGGACGTTGACGATAGAACGCCAATCCGATTAAACCAAACATACCCCAGAAACCTAAGCTTCCCCCACCGCCACCACTGGCTTCATAATTGGTATTTTTCGCTGTATTTTCTAAAGTAATGGTCGCTTCAGGCGATAATTCCAGTTCATGATCGAAAATCGTGTATTTCAGCTCATAATCAAATGGACTAAAGCTATTTCGTACTTGAACCTGAATATTGCCACCATAACAAATTTCACGTGCATAATCCCCAGGACAAGGTGCTTGACGATCTGCCGTAAGTACCACACCTGAAGGTACTTGTGTAAAACGAATTGCCAGTTCTTGTCCTGTACTATCTTTATAGAATGCAGGCTTATTGGTATTTTCTTTCAAAGTGCTGATAGAACCATCGCCTGCATCGCTATCATTCAGCAATGGATTAAAACTCACTTTGAGGTCTGTACCATATTCAAGTCGTACACGATCATCTTTTGCAATTGGGGCAATATTGCTAAATTTACCTTCAAGTAAGCCCGAAGAATGCAAATTACTGTCCAATTTTGAGGTAATGGTGTATTTACAATACGCTGAATCGGTTGCTTCTGTGACTTTATCATTCAGTCGATACATCACAATCCGTTGCAACTGTGCATCCCATTCACATTTGAATTGTGGATCTTGGGTCAATTTATCGGTACTAAATGTGGTACCTGAACCCGAAATTGCACCAATCCCCAATACTTCAGTGCTAATGCTAAAGTTGTCAGAATTAAGCTGTCTTAACTGAACAAATTTCCCATCTGCAGTTGGTTCATCTTGCTTTAATGCCATCGCAAATGGATCAACATAAATGGCACGATATTGCTGCTTAGCTTTGGTATTCGCCAACAAATCCTGCATCGTTTTCAAATCAGTACGCGATTGAGAAACGACCGAAGATGCAACATCTTTACTTTGATCTATCGCAGACTGAATACGGTCAATTTGTTGCTGATAATTGGCAAATAAACTTTCATAAGAGACATTACGCAAGCTTTGAATATCGGCTGCATTTAAGCGCATCACTTCTACAGAGCCAATTTCACAGGTATTTTTTGCATCAGGATTTAAAGTTAAAGTTGCATTACTCACCCGCGCTAAACCACGTTGTTCATAATCACTACACCCCATGCTGTTTACATCAATCAAATCTTTCGCAGGGTCTGAACCAAGTTTTGGATAATACAACGGCAGGAATAAATTATAAGCAGATGGTTCTTGCAAGGGCTGCAATACTTGATCAAAGCTAAGCCCTGTCAAATCCAAATTTTTAGCACCATCATAAGAACTATTTGCTGTTTCAGGCAAATCACACTCGCCTTGCTCTGTCGCTGATCCCATTGCGAATAAGGCATTGCGAATTGTGTTGATGTTGCGCGCCTGCTCTAAGCTCGCAGGGAATGCATAACGACAAGATTTACCTTGGTTAAAGGCCAACATATTAAAAGAGAGGACAATACGTGGATAATTGTCATAAAACAAAGTACTCAATGCTTTATTTTCAACAATGGTATTACTTTGCAAATACACCTGTGACAAAGTGCTAAGCGGATGATTTTCTGCATTACTTAAGTTAAAGATATGACCTTTGCTGGTATCAGCTTGGTTTTGTGCAATCGTACTGGCAGTCAACGCAAGATCTGGTTGGCCGCAAAGATCAAAAGTACTAAGACTATTTGCAGCACCATTTTTCACAATACTGCTGCGGTCAATTTTCACCATAGAGCGTGTATTGACCAAGTTGGCACTACAATCCATTGCCAACACACTACCTACTTTGGCTTGGTTCGCATGGATATAAGCATTTTCTAAATTGACTTGACGCTCCGCTTGATGAGCAACAACGTAAATTGCACCACCTTGTTCTGCATGCGAATTTTGAATTTCGACATTGTTCGCAGCTAATGGGCCTGCCACAAATAATGCACCACCCTTGCCTGCATCTGCAGGGTTTGCATTACCACCACCATGGGCATTCCCATTTTTTAGAATGACATCGTATAGCGCCACGCTGGCTTGGGTATCTGAAGTATTGATAATGCGGCTATTGCCATGTGCATTAATAGTGGTTTTTAACGGTGCAATTGAAGGATAACGATGTGTAATTGGATCTACTTGGTTATAGTCGACCGCTGTCGCCCCATAAATACGCACCATAGATTGCGGGCGTAATTCTGAGTTTAAGATATATTCCCCAGCCTGCAACTGAATCATATCGGTTGCACCACGGTTGGTATTGCCTGCGCTACATCCACCGAACGCAATATTCTGCTTGGCCGCAACTAACGCTTCACGTAATGAACATTTGCTTAAGTCTTCACCATTTTGATCTTCAAAGGTCGTGACCTGAATCACACGATTATCTGCTGCCATAAGCGACATAGCAGACAGCACCATTATCCCTAATAGTGTTTTTTTATTATTTTTCATATTCATCCTTTATGCTTTTCTACGGCGTAAACCCAACAAACCCAATAAAGTCATTAATCCGTAAGCGCTCCATGCACCACCAGAAACTTTTATTTTATCGCTTTCCATACGATTTTCATGTTCTTGAATAACTTGGACTTTCACTTCCATATAAGGTGTTGTGCTGTTAAAGCGTGTGGTGCTGGTAACTAATTTAATTTTAAAGACATCTGCACCATGCCAAGCAGAATCTGGGGTATATACCAAATTCCCCAACTCATCTACGGTCAATTTTCCTTTAGAACGTGTATCGAGTTGCTCAATTTGCACACAACCTGCTTGCCATGCTTGGCCTGTCGGATTGTTTGGATAGACTTGATCACAAAATTCTTTAGGCACCAAATCACTATCACCCAACAAATCACTCACCGACATTTTAGCAATTTGACCCGCCAAAATATCTTGACCTATAAGCCCCATAGTTTCAGGAACCATCACCTCTATTGCACCACGGTCACATAAGGTAATATCTGACTGACGGTTTTTACCGCGCTGATCTGAAGCAGCACAACCGACTACCGTATTATCCCCCAGTTGTAATTGCCCCTGATTCAACACCACAGAATCTTTCAGGCTGTTATAACTGAGCAATACGCGTGGGCGCATAAAGCCCAAGAATGAGTTTTCAGGAACTTGATATGGACAAAAGAGAGCCGTTTTATCTTGACTGAGGGTTTGGCATGCACCTTCAAGCAGATTACCTGCAAGCACCGAATTTGCAGTCCATAGCGTATTTGGATAGTTGCTATCGCCTGCTCCACAGCCTGCGCCGACTAAATTATTTTGCAATCTTGTTGCATCTGAACCTGCTTGCACACAGTTTGCTGCAGTATTGACACTGACAGGATGTGGATTACCCAAAATCACACTATTGGCAATATAGGCTTTACCCAAAGGTGCGTTGAGATACACACCACGGCTGTTACCAATCAAGCTAATGTTATTGACACCAATATCATCCAGCACATTCATGACATAGCCTTCATTTGCAGTAAAAGTACTGCTCACGATCATATTCCCCATACTAGGAAAGGCTTTGATTTCTTCATCTGCCAAACTTGCTGCAGAATAGAGATTGGCTGAAGCAACTGATATGGTTTTGTTGCCTTTAAATACTGAAGTTGTAATCACAAAGCGTGGGAATTGCGTATAAATGACGCCACCTTCCTGCGCTTGGTTAGCTTCAAGCAAGCTATTTTTGATCTCAATAAAACCTGCAGGGATCTTCTCGCCTGTCATTTGTGCGAGGTTATAAATTGCCCCACCTTGATTAGCTAGACCCTTACTCAGTTTCACATAGTCTAAAATTAAATGTTCATTATTATAAATCAGACCACCTTGCTGCTGACGACAGCGTTCCTCACCGCAGCCCTGTAAAGTTAATTCTTTTAAAGAAACTTTTAAGAAACGATCCTTGCTATCTTCAATGTGGAAAATTCGCTCATTGCCGCGCATCTGAATCGTGGCATTATTCAAACCTGGGGCAGTTTTATCATTCAGACTACTGTCATAGGTGGTTTTAATTTCAAGGTTTTCTGTAATTTTAAGTTGAGTATCAATTTGATAGACGGCTTTCTTTTCTAATAAAATCACACTTGAGGCATTTTTGCCGCCACAGCCCAAATAGCCTTCTTCAGGCATGCCTAAATTAATATACTCAATGGCTTCACGCAAAGAACATTGTTGATCATCTGCTTTGGTGTCAGCAGTGGTGGTGACAATGATATTACTACTATATGCATGACCTGCGATAAACAGCATACCAATGCCGATGCTCTGCTTGAGCATAAGCGTACTCCTTGTAATTTTCTTTGTTTTTTTTCTTCTTTAGTTGCAAATTCCCTGCAACTTCGAATTATTTTCCGAATAATTTGGCATAGCTTGCGCAAATTCTCAAGTAATTTTAATTTTTACCGATATTCGTCAATTAAAGCATAAATCTGACGCAGGTTTGCGCCACTTAATTTCGTTTTCTCTCCTTTAAGTAATTGCACCAACTGTTCAAGGCTTTGCAGCAAAATCGAGGTCTGCTGTGGGCCATGTAACAACAAATAATCAATAATTTGTGGGTCGATGATAATCCCGCGACGCTCTAACACAGAACTCACCAAAGCTTGTCGGTCTGCATATAAACTGCCTGAAGGCACTTTAACACTCACAGCCTGCGTCAAACGTGATTGCAAATCGGGCAATTCAAGCTTTAATTCAATGGGTGCAAAACGTGATGAAAACACCAACTGACCACCAACCTCATTGCTGTAATTGATTAAGTGAAACACCGCACGTTGCCAATGTGGTACACCACTAATCGCTTCAATATCGTCTAAAGCAACCAAATCATAACGGTCTAAAGAGGTAATTGCTTCTGTTGGGGCATCCAATAATTCAAGTAAGGATACTTTAATAGCTGATTTGCCAATTTCTAAATAGGAATCGCAAATTGCAGACAATAAATGACTTTTGCCTGTACCCGCACCACCATAGACATAAAAGCGATTGACCAATCCTGCATGAAGCTGTCGAACTGCATCAATCACATGCCCCCAACCTGGACCAGAAAAATCACTGATCCGTGCATCTAATTGAGGCTCGATATCTAACTGCAGTTGACGCATAGAATTGTAATCACCTAGGAGTTTTGCTGATCTGAGGGCTTTATCTTACTTGATTTTTCAGTCTGTTGCAGTGAATTTGCTGACTGAGGATCAAGCTCAATATCAATATGAACTTGTGCTGTATCAATGCTAATGTCACCCGATGCACCATCTTCAGACACCACCACAGGCTGCCCATACAAATAACTTTTTTCGTAAAAATCACGAAAATGACGCAGTAAAACCACAATCACTGCTGCTACAGGTAAAGCAATCAACATACCCATGAATCCAGCCAGTTGTGCACCTGCTAAAACTGCAAACACCACCGCGACTGGCGAAAGTCCGATTTTATCACCCAATAAAAACGGTTGTAGAATATAGCCTTCCACCGCCTGTCCAATCATAAAGACCACAAGGACTAAAACCAATTGCATCCAGTCAATGCCAAATTGTAGGAAAGTGGCAATAATGGCTGCAACAATCCCTACAGCGAAACCTAAATACGGAATAATACTAGCAAGTCCCGCAACCATCCCAATAATCAAGCCGACTTCTAAATCAATCAGTTGCAATCCAGTCGCATAAACGACGCCCAACAAGATCATCACCAAAAACTGACCTTTAACGAAAGCGCCTAACACACTGTGACATTCTTGTACCACAGCCAACGTGCTTTGCTCATAAGGACGCGGAATTAAGCGGCGCAGGCTGTCGAGCATACGCTGCCAGTCGAGCAAGAAATAGAAAGCAATAATCGGAATCAGCACCACGGTGCCGCCAATTTGAATAAAATTCAGACCAGACTGTGCGACACGCAATAACATGGCTTGAATACTATCGGCGCTATAATTGGTTTGCACATAATCCATGACGATGCTGCTCATGTGCGAGGTATCAATTTCCATTTCTTCAATATTGAAAGTGGATGATACCCACGGCAAGAAGGTCGAATTGATCCAGTTAATACCGACAGGAATACTGTCACGCGCAATCATCAACTGCTTCCAAACCAAAGGAATGATGTACCAAACTGCCAAAGTCAGCGCGATGCCAATCCCAATAAAAACCAAACTGATAGATAGCCAACGTGGCAAACCGACTTTGCAAAATTGTTCAACCAATGGGCTAAATAAATAAGCCATGAAAAATGCAACAACAAAAGGAATGACAACCGGTTTTAATAAGTACAGCACCCAAAGGAGCAGCACTATCCCAGACAGGATAAAAATGCGACGCAAGGTACGATCGACCATAGAAATTCGCCTTTTTTCAGTTTATTCGTTATAGAAGTTAAAATATTTGAATAAAGATAGCATTTTAGCGCATAAATAACATAAGAGTTTCGTATATTCAGGTATAATCGCCCCGCGAATGCGGAGACTTCATTATGAGCAACTCAACTTCTAACCCAACCACTGGTTTAAGCTATAAAGATGCTGGTGTCGATATTGAAGCGGGCGACGCGTTAGTCGATCGTATCAAATCTGTCGCTAAGCGCACGACTCGTCCTGAAGTGATGGGTGGATTAGGCGGCTTTGGCGCACTTTGTAAAATTCCGAAAGGTTATGAAGAACCTGTGCTCGTATCTGGCACAGATGGTGTAGGAACTAAATTACGTTTAGCGTTGAACCTAAACCGCCATGACACAATTGGTCAAGATTTGGTGGCAATGTGTGTAAATGACTTGCTGGTGTGCGGTGCTGAACCTTTATTCTTCTTAGACTACTATGCAACAGGTCACTTAAATGTAGACGTTGCAGCCAATGTTGTTACAGGAATTGGTAAAGGCTGTGAGCTTGCAGGCTGTGCGCTTGTAGGTGGTGAAACTGCTGAAATGCCAGGCATGTATGAAGGTGAAGATTACGATCTTGCAGGCTTCTGTGTGGGCGTGGTTGAGCAAAGCAAAATTATTGATGGCTCTAAAGTAAAAGCTGGTGACGTTCTGATTGGTGTCGCTTCTTCAGGTGCACACTCAAACGGTTACTCTTTACTTCGTAAAATTTTAGACGTAAAAAATGTTGATTTAACTCAACTGGTTGATGGTCGTCCACTGGCTGACGTTGCCATGGAACCAACACGCATTTATGTCAAATCAATGCTTGAACTGTGCAAACAAGTTGATGTGCATGCTATGGCGCACATTACGGGTGGCGGTTTACCAGGTAACTTACCACGTGTATTGCCAAATGGTGCGCAAGCAGTGATTGACGAATCATCTTGGGAATGGCCAGAACTGTTCAAATTGTTACAACGTGAAGGCGGTGTAGAACAGTTTGAAATGTATCGCACCTTTAACTGTGGTGTAGGTATGGTTGTTGTTGTAGATGCCAACGATGCAGACAAAACAGTTGAGCTTCTCAACAGCCTTGGCGAAAAAGCTTGGGTGATGGGTCGTATTCAAGACAACGCCGAATCCGTTGAAGGCGCAGATGAAAAAATTCGCGTAATTTTTGCGTGATTTGACTCAGATGATCAAAATAGCTGTCCTCGTTTCAGGCAGCGGAAGTAACTTACAAGCCCTGATAGATGCCAATCTTTCAGGGCAAATTGTTGGGGTTATTTCCAATAAGCCTGATGCCTATGCTTTACAACGCGCTCAACAAGCAGGGATTCAAACTGCAGTGATTGAGCACAAACAATATCCGAGTCGTGAATTATTTGATGATGTCATGCATCAACAATTACTTGCATGGGATGTTGATTTGGTGGTGCTTGCGGGCTTTATGCGTATTTTAAGTGCCAAATTTGTGCACGCTTGGGAAGGTAAAATGCTCAACATTCATCCTTCACTCTTGCCGCATTATAAAGGCATGCACACCCATCAACGTGTACTCAATACAGGCGATACCTTACACGGCTGTACTGTGCATTATGTCACTGCTGAATTGGATGCAGGTCAGGCACTTGCACAAGGTGTGTTGCAAGTAAACATCCGCGATGATGCCGAAAGTTTGGCGAACCGTGTGCATGTGTTGGAGCATTTGATTTACCCGCAAGTGGTTGAATGGATTTGTAACGGAACCATTCAGCACACTGCGCAGGGCGTGATCTACCGCCAACAACTTTTACAACAACCTGTACAGTTTTGCCATTTTTAAATATTCTTTAAGTCTGTAGCTTTTACAATATACGAAAAAACGCCTGTTGATCAGGCGTTTTTTATGGCTCGTACTTGGTTCGGACTGAATCAAACAGAAGCAGCTTTACTCTGCTGTGCCTGAATCAAGTCTTTAATCAACTGCACCGTGGCTTCAGGTTTTTCTAAAGGGAACATGTGTCCACCTTCAACCACCTGATAAACAATGTTGAACTTCTTGGCGGTAATTTGTGGGAAACCTGCTTTTAAGAACGGACCTTTTTTTGCAATCACCAATTCTGTCGGCACTTGCAGTTTTGCTTGCGGCAACCACCACAGTGAGGGATTGGTTCTAAAAATATTGACTTCGTCCATTTTTGGAATGGTCAATTGTACTCCGCCTCGCACATGGTCATCAGTCAAAGCATGCTCGATATAAGCCTGAAAACAATCGGCATCGAAATCTTGATAAAAACCTTTCGGACGCAATAAGTCTGCTGCTTGCTCACGACTTTCCCAATGATCACGACGGCGCAAAGACAAAGATGCAGGCGACAGTTGATCTACTGCTTTAAGCTTAAACATTTTGGCAAAATGTAAAAACACCGATGCTTTACCCATAATTAAAGGTGGATCAAGCATGATCACTTGTTCAAATAATTCAGGGCGTTGTAAAGAGGCTTGAAACGACAACACTGCACCTAAAGAATGCCCCAACGCAATCACTTTACGTCCCTGAGCTTGACGTACAACACTGTCAATCACTTGTTGGGTTAAGCTTTGCCAATGATTATCAATCGGATAACGCTTATCTGGCCCCAACAAAGGGACGTAAATCACATCGTAATCATCTTTAAGTAAATCAAACAGTTTTTGATAAACCTTCGATGGCACGCCATTGGCATGCGCAAAATGAATCAGTGGTTTCATTGTAATTTCGCGTTTTGCTCAGTCTGAATATGTTGAGATAAAGAAGTGGCAAAGCCCTCTCCCACTGCTGCCCCCATACGACCCAACACAGAGTCTAAAGGACTGTGTTCAATGGTATAGTTCACTGTTTTATCTAGGTTTAAATCACGCTTCAGGCTATTTAAACTGCCAATCTTATCGGCAATGCCTAAAGTCACGGCTTGCTCACCTGTCCAGAACAGACCTGAGAAAATCGCAGGATCTTGTGATTTCAGTTTCGCGCCGCGTCCATCTTTCACTGCTTGAATAAAGTGGCCATGCACATTATCTAATACGGCTTGCACATGTTTTTTCTGTTCAGGATCAACAGGTTGTGTCATCGACAATAAGGCTTTATTTTCACCTGAGGTCATAGTACGATCTTCCACACCCATCTTCTGCATTAAACCGCTCAGCCCATAATTTGGCATAATCACGCCAATTGAACCCACCAAACTTGATGGATTGACAATAATTTCATCTGCAGCGGAAGCAATGTAATACGCACCTGAAGCGCCAGTATCGCCAATCACGGCATAGAGTTTTTTCCCTTGATGCTGTTTTTTCAGATATTGAATTTCTTGCCAGATTTCATCTGACTGCACAGGTGAACCACCCGGAGAATTAATATTTAGCACCACCGCCTGACTGTTGCTGTTTTCATAGGCTTTTTTCAGTGACTTGATGGTGTCATTGCTGTTCACACTTTGCTTATCAGATGCAATTGTGCCAACAATATCCACCACCGCGATATGTGGACTCGCTGCCGATGGATTCGTGGTCGTGGTACTGCACCCTTTGCCCATTATCACCAACAGTAAAAATATATAAGCAAAAGTTAAAAACTTAAAGAAAATCCCCCAACGACGTGCACGACGTTGTTCTTCAACTGAAGCTAAAACAGCTTTTTCTAATAGTTTCCACTCATTGCCTGTGGGCTGCTGTGCTTGTGGAGATATTTGTTGTGATTCATTTTGTGGTTTTGGTGGCCAATCGGACATGAAACAATCCAAAAAATAGTAAATTTGCTCCATTATATACACGGAATTGGCAAAAACTGTCTAAAGCCTGTATTTTCTCCTATAATATTTTACATCTTTATCCTTTCTATCAATTGATGCTGTCGTTATGACCGAACCTGCACCGACAACGGCTTTATCGCGCCTGCTTGATTTTGTCAGTCGGCAACCTTTAACAGTTGCGCGTTTTTTTGCAAAATCTTTGGCTTTTTTGGTCAATACACTGCGTTTGAGTAAAACCTCTCAAACCATTCAACTCAATCTACAAATTGCGCTTCCTGAGCTGAACTCACAACAACGCGAACAGATTACCCAGCAAGCAATTCGTAACGAACTGACCTCTTATTTTGAGTTTTTTCATATTTGGGGATCAAGCAATCAAAAAAATATTCAAAGAATCCATCAGGTACATGGTTTAGAACTATTACAAGATGCACTGGCTGCACAAAAGGGTTTGGTCTTAATTGTGCCGCATTTTGGCACTTGGGAAATTATGAATGCGTGGATCGCTCAATATACGCAAATGACCATCATGTATAAACCTGTCAAAAACCCTGCGGCAGATGATTTTGTGCGCCAAGCACGTAGCCGTGAACAGGCACATTTAGTCCCAACAGATGAATCTGGGGTACGTCAAATTTTTAAAGCACTCAAACAAGGCGGAACCACTGTCATTTTGCCAGACCATACCCCAAATATAGGTGGTGAGATGATTCCTTTTTTTGGTATTCCGTTGGAATCGAGTAATTTAAGCGCCAAATTGATTCAGAAAACTAAAGCAAAAGCTTTGTTCTTATATGCGTTAAGAAATGCAGATCAAGGCTTTGATATGTATATCGAAGCGATAGATGAGCACATTTATCAGTGTGATGCCAATGCAGGGACAGCTATTATTCACCGTGCAATTGAAGATTTGATCCGTCGTTATCCTACACATTATCACTGGAGTTATAAACGCTATAAAGCCCATCCAGATTTACGCGGGGTCTATCATAAACCTGTGCAAGAAGCCTTGGCAGATGTGCAGGCTGTACGTGCCCAGACACAGAACCAAACTAACGCTGCAACCACAATTTCTGCTGCCGATACGGCTGTATAAGCATACGCTGTTGTGCATCTACAGAAAAACGTACGCTGCCCTGTTGTATGGTGTTCATGAACGGAATATTGAGCGCAGCCAAGCGTTGCTGAACTAAAGAACTAGGATGTCCATAACGATTATCAAAACCTGCAGATGCCACGGCCAATTTGGGTTTAAAATGTGCTAAAAAATCATAGGCAGAACTGTGCTTACTCCCATGATGACCCAAAATTAACACATCTACTTTTAAATCAGGATATTCCTGCAACAATTGATATTCAGTTGCCCAACCTGCATCGCCCATCACTAAAAAATGCTGATATGGCTGTGCGGATGGCACTGAAATATACAACACACATGACAACTCATTTTGTTGCTGTGCGGCATAGGGTAATTGACTCGGTTTAGGAGATAAAACTTGTATCTGTACCTGATGTGGTAAAGACCACTGTTGCCCTTGCTGACACAAATTAAACTTGCTATTTACTGCCACATCTACGGTCTGATTGGCAAAGACATGCTGAATATTGACTTCATTTTGCAAATGAGGAAATGCACCACTATGGTCTTGGTCTAAATGACTTAAAACCACCAAGTCCAGTTGTTTAATACCATGCACCGCTAAAAATGGACGTAAAATTTGCTGTCCAATACTAAACTTACTTTCATCATAAGAACCGCCCACATCAATCATCATGTTGTAATGACCTGAACGTAAAAATAAAGCTTGTCCCTGCCCCACATCGAGTACTGTTAATTCAAATGGTTGTCGTTGGCTATCGACTATAATCAGTGGAACAAAACATAAGATTGCCCAAGTTTTAGGCAATACCGATTGTGGTAAAAATAGCAGAAATAAGCCTAAACATAGACAGACATACACCGCTGCAGACATCGACAAAGTATGTAACCGTGGTACAAAAACGGTTTCCATCCCCCGAAAAATCAAGCGCAACAAAGCCATAGCTAGATCATTCAATTGAAACAGTATTGACGCCAAGGGTTCAAAAATAAAAAAGCAAATTCCTGCCAAAACATCTAAAGGCACGATCAGCATACCAATCAATGGAATTGCGATGATATTAATAAGCGGTGCAATCCACGCCACTTGTTTAAAAAACACAATCACCAAAGGAAATAAGGCAATAAAAATTTTCCATTGCGACTCGATTAGAATTTTGCTGGCATGTTTCAGTTGCTGCCAACGATTCAGCTCTATACGTGGTTGCGCACTCAAGCTCTGATAAATACGCAGTAGAATAAAACAGGCCCCGTAAGACAGCCAAAAAGCAGCAGACAGTACACTTAAAGGATCAAACCATAATAATAAGGCAGCACTATAAATCAGCAAGGCAAAGCCTTGAAGCTTCTGCTTCAGCACTAACATTACTGTCACTAGACTGCACATCAGCAAGGTTCTTAATGCAGGAATTTCAAAACCGACAAAGGCGGTGTACAGCAATACACAACTTAAAAATGGCAACATGAGCAAGTATTGTTTAGGCATCCACAAATACCAATGCGGACGGTAATACCTAATCAGCTGACGTAATGCCCAACATAGCATGCCTGCAAAAATCAGCACATGTGGCCCTGAAATAGCCAATAAGTGGCTAATTCCAAAACGCTGAAACTGTGCTTCAGTTTCTGCATCTAATAGGCTTTTATCTCCTGTGAGTAATGCAAGAATTAAACCTTGATGATGCAAAGGTTGCTGCTGAATAAACAGTCGAATTTGATAACGCTGCTGTTCAATCCATAATCGAAATTTTGCCCATAGCGTCTGTTGGGCACGCCAATGTTGTGTAAACCCCATGGCATAGATTTGTTCTGACGGGATGGGCTGAACCTGCTCCACCCGAAAACTACTCATGATATTTTGTTGTAAATACCATCGCTCTACATCAAATGCACCTGCTGTGGCATAACTATGTGCAGGGCGAATTTTTCCACTTAATTTGTAATAGCGTCCAAGTTCTAAATTTTGCCCATGATCTACTTGAGTCTGAGCTAAAGTCGCTAACCATGTCACGGTTTGAGGATGTCGGTTTAACACTTCAACCGCTTGTGAAATGCCGTTGTCATTCAGTTGATTTAACTGTCTGACATAAACCACGACTTCAGCAAATTCAGGTTGTAGTTCACGCCATTGCAAACGCTGCTGCATCTGCGTATCCGCATAGATCAAACCGAAAACAAGACTCAAAACACCTGCCACTCCTACATTCAAACATTTCCAATAGATTGAAGATAAGCGAGCTTGCAACAAGTATTGCACAACGATACTGCATAAAATCAGTAAAACCATTGCACTAGGCATGGAAGTCAATGAATGTATTGGAAAAGAAGAAGAACGTATTCCGACACAGGCGATCCCAATCACCCAAGCCAGACCAATCAATTGCAGCATGAATATTAAACTTATTATTTTTATTGGCATGCATCATAAAGCCCACCGAAGTGGGCTTCAACAAAACAATCTTATTCCAGCAATTACTGTTTTAAACGCAATCGCTTTTGAGCGGCTTTACGAGCTATGCCCCTAAGCATCTACCCAAACACCATCTTGCATGTGCAGAATGGTATCGGCAGATTTTGCCAACTCTTCATCATGAGTCACAATCAACATCGCCATATTAAACTCTCTGCGTAATTCACGCAGCAATTCAAAAATTTTAACTGCAGTTTTGCGGTCTAAATTTCCAGTGGGTTCATCGGCAAGCATGAGTGCGGGTTTTGTTACTAATGCACGTGCCAATGCAACACGCTGACGTTCCCCTCCAGAAAGCTCACCAGGTTTGTGGGTTAAACGATGCGACAAACCGACACGCTCAAGCAGATACTCTGCCTGTGCCTTCACCTCTTTATAGTTCGTGCCTGCGCGTAACATTAACGGCATCGCCACATTTTCAAGCGCACTAAACTCAGGCAGCAAGTGATGAAATTGATAAACAAAACCGAGGTATCGATTACGCAAATAGCCGCGTTCAGCTTCGCCTAAATTGTCAAAACGCTGACCATTTAAAAATACTTCGCCTGTACTTGGTCGGTCTAAGCCACCTAAAACATGCAATAAGGTACTTTTACCCGAACCACTCGCCCCAACAATAGACATAAATTGCCCCTGCTGAACTTGTAAATCTAGACCACGAATCACTTCAACAGTGGTTTTGCCATCGGTAAAGTGTTTAGAAACTTGTTTGGCTTCCAGAACAATCTTACTCATAACGCAATGCCTCTGCTGGTTGAATTTTCGCGGCACGTAATGCAGGGTAAATCGTCGCCAAGAAACTTAAAATTAATGACAAGCTCACAATCACCACCACATCTTGCCATCTTAAATATGAAGGTAAGTAGTTGATAAAGTAGGCATCAAATAAGTTTAGCCCTAATACATTATTCAACCATGCAATAAAGCCACTGATACTGGACGCGAAAATAATCCCCAAGATTGCACCTGAAACCGTACCAATAACCCCAATGACCGTACCTTGCACCATAAAAATTTTGGTAATCGTGCTTGGTGATGCACCCAAAGTTCTTAAAATCGCAATATCCGATTTTTTATCGGTCACGACCATCACCAAAGACGACACGATATTAAATGCAGCCACCAAAACAATTAGGAATAACAATAGGCTCACCATTGCCTTTTCCATTTGAATGGCGCTAAACAAGTTGCCGTGCGTATAAGTCCAGTCCGAAGCATAAAAATTGGCAGGTAGCTCTTGCACAATATCTCGAGATACTTGTGGTGCAGCAAAAATATCATCCAGTTTTAAACGTACACCTTGCGCACCATCGGGTAAACGCAGCAAAGTCGAAGCATCATTCAGGGCGATATATCCCATCATCGAATCGACTTCTGCACCAATACTAAAAATACCGACCACTTTGAAGCGTTTAAAACGCGGTACAACGCCTGCAGGTGATGGCGTCGCTTCAGGTAAAACCAAGGTAATGCTGTCGTTTAAACCCAAACCCAAGGCATCAGTCATTTGTTTGCCCAAAACAATACCGAACTCACCCTTTTGCAGATTATCGATACTGCCTGCAACCATGTGGTTTTGAATGATGGATACTTTCTTTTCGTATTCGGGTTCAATTCCCGTGACCATAATGCCCGACACTTGCCCTTGTGCGGTCAACATGCCTTGCAATTGCGTGAATGGTGCAGCACCAACAACATGCTTATGTTGCTCAACTTTCGTTGCAAGTTCTGGCCAATTTGTTAAAATTTGTGTTGATGAAACAGTGGCTTGAGGTATCATGCCCAAGACACGATTTTTTAATTCGCGATCAAAACCATTCATCACCGAAAGTACGGTAATGAGGACGGCAACACCCAAAGTTAGACCGATCATCGAAACTAAGGCAATAAAAGAAATAAAGTGGTTACTGCGCCGAGCGCGCGTATATCTCAACCCTATATATAGCGAGATTGGTTTAAACATACCATCAAGTCCGAGGTAATACATTATGGAAAATTTACAGCATCAAAGCGTCGCGTCTGAACGTCGTGTCATGTCACGAATTGATGCTGCCCTGAGAATCAATTACCAGATCATTTCTGACGATGTTGCGCTGAACGACCCTTACGATGCTAATTTTGTTTTACCGCGTTATTTTCTACTACTCGCAGAATTAGATCAATTTGATCATGCATTAAACTACGAATTAGAACAATTAACTGAAAAAGATCAACAAATTGCTCGAATCTTATCCTTATTCAACCAAAAATTAAACCTTATTACAGGGTCTTTATACGATGCAATTGTACAAAGCATGTTACCTATCCCTGAACAGGTCAATTTTTCAGAAAGTGGTTTCAGTTTTTATAGTGAACGTGAATTAAACACGGGCAGTTATATTCATGTCACGCTCAGCCATCCTGAAAACTTTTTCCATATAGCCGCAACCGCGCAAGTGGTTTACAGCCGTGAAGAAGAAAATGGACAATATCGTACTGGGGCGTATTTTATTACTCTACACCCTCAAGATCGCGTCAAACTTGCAGAAGCCATTGCTTTAAAACAAGCATAATCTAAGAAATAAAATAAATCATTTCTGCATGTTCGCGTATATAAAATCACGTGGATAACGCCATCTTTGCATATCGTTAGGATGGTGTTTTGATTTTCTGAGCCAATGCCCGACTTGCTTTAAGATCACGATAAAAATACAGCACTAAGCCTGACAATAAAACCAAAGCGCCCACAAATACCATGACCGATAAAGCTTCTTGATTGAGTAAAGCACCAATCAACAAAGCAATCATTGGCGTCATGACGGTGGTTAAAGATAAGGTGGTCGCCTGAATATTCTGCACCAATTTAAAATAACAGAACATTGCAATCAAAGAAGCCATGATCACGGTATAAAGTAAAGCTGCGATAGATTTAAGACTCGGCAAACTAGTCGGTACATATTGCCAAATAAACGGCACAATACATAAAGCCGCAATGGTTGATACCAAAATCGAGCCAGTTGCCTGTGCTACAGGTTCAACTTGCGCATTAACTTTTTTCACCCAGAAAATAGACATGGTGTAGGTCAATACACTAAACAGCATTAAAACAATACCCAGAGGATGCACATGCTGTGTTTCGCCGCCAAAGCAGATGATGCCAAGCCCTAAAATGGACACTGTCATTCCGATCCATTGAATACGTGCCAAATGCAACTGAAACACAAAACGACCAATCAAACCTGCTATGATGGGGGTCAGACCAAACATCAGGGCGATAATGCCTGAGCTTAAATAAGCGGTGGCAATGTAGGTGAAAATTTGTGAACCGATCAGACTAAACGAACCTGCCAAATAACTATGCCACGCTTGTAGATGATGTGGAAATTTCACTTTTAACAGCAGCAATAAAATAATAGCTAAGGGCAAAGCAATGAAAAAACGTAGCACCAAAGCCCAAAGCATGTGTAAATCTGACACACTCCAGACAATTGCCAAAGGCGTTGTTGCCCAAATGAAAACCAATAAGGCATAGGTCATCATAATATTGGTTTTAGAAGGCATGCGTGACTCGTATTAAGCAGTTTTACGTTTTTGCTTTTGGATGGTTTGATCTAGACTACTTGAAAACTCACGTTTATCACGTTCTGAAATAGGTGCTGGCCCACCTGTTTGTACGCCTGCACCACGCAAAGTATCCATAAAATCACGCAAATGCAGACGCGCTTTCACATTGGCAACAGTATAAATTTCACCACGTGGATGAATCGCTATTCCGCCCTTTTCAATCACTTGTGCCGCTAGTGGAATATCCTGCGTGATCACAATGTCGTGTTCCTTCATGCGATCTACAATTTCCTGATCGGCGGCATCGGCACCATGCATCACTTGAATAGAGTTAATCCGTACCGAAGGCGTAATCCCGACCGATTGATTGGCAACAAAAGTGACTTCAAGTTGGTAACGATCTGAAGCACGTAAAATGACTTCTCTTAGAATTTTAGGTAATGCATCTGCATCAACCCAAAGTTTAAATGGCAGCACTGTGCAACCCTGATAATAATATGCGACTAGTGTATCAAACTCATTATATTGCAGTATGTTTAAAATGCTCAGAATTGCATGCTAAAGTGTAGATGGATGTGATTTTGTTTCTGCTGCATCGCTGTCCACAATCTGTACAAATGCAGTGGCATTACATGAAATTTCAGCCAAAGACTTGAAAAATCGAAATAACCCTCGATCTAAGAGTAAAGAAAAGAACCCAACATCTCAAAGTGCTTATGAACAATCAAAATAGACCAGAAATCATCCGCATTGAAGATCAGAACTTCGGCAGCCATGTTGAACATTGGAATTTACTCACGGATGAACCCTGCACCGAAGTTCCAAAATGGTTAGGACTGGCTCTAGATGCACCAATTATGCCAATGGGTTTATGCCGCCAAGAAGCAGAAATGGATCAAAGCACATGGCTGATTCAAGGCCCAAGCAAAGAGGCAATTCAATTGACACAAGTGATTGCGGTTGAAAATAACAAACCACAAGCTGTAAAAACGGCTTTCCCTTGCTTTGAAAGTCCTTACAAAGTTGAAGCTAAAATTGAACGTATCATTAGCTGCAAATCTAACACTCAAGCGGTGCTTCGACTCAATTTAGGCAACAACAGTATTGTCTATGCTTTTGACAGTTTATACAGCGTCAACCATCAACAATACCAAAAAGATCAAACCTACTGGGTGCATTTAAACGCATGGGCGTATGAACTTGAAGCTGTTGCTGAAGGCGAACAATTGGTGGTCGATGATCCTGCGTCAATTAAACACCATCGTGCGCTGAATGATATTTTAGCAGCCAATGATGGTGTTGCACCTGCCAATCTGCAAGAACAAATTGACGCATGGCAACCTAAGTCCGAAGATGACAAAGCACCTGTAACGGTGGATTTTTCTAAAATGGTCGCATATTTATATGGCGAAAATATCGGTCAGGAAGATGAAGCTTGGTTTCAGGGCAATGTTGTTGGTAAAACCAGTTTTGAATTCATGAATCAAGCCTATACTGTTTATGATGTCACTCTAATTCATGATGAAAATCAGCCTGCGATTTTAATTCGTCTTGCGACTAAAAATCCTGCGCATCAAAACTTTGAAATTGGACAATACATTCGTGGCAACATCTGGATTCAAGCCAATATTCACAATATAAAACAGTAGGTTATTAACCACAAACATCAAGTCGATTGTCTAAATAATAAACTTATATTCACCATCCCCCCATCCTCGCCTTCTCCTCAGGGAGAAGGAACTTTCAATACTTATTTCACTGATGGCTTATGATTAATTTTTAATTTATGCAAAAGTGCTATTGATAGTGTGAATATATTGATGCTTATTTAAGCATTTTAAATTCAAAAAAAACACAGTTATCCACAGTTTTAAATTTATTATAAATTCAAAATCAGCCATATTTTAAATCGAATATGTGGATAAGTTATTTTAAAACCCAAACATCTGCACCAAGCACCGTAGATAATCTGAAAGCCTTGAGTGGTGCGGATTTTAAAAATCAACACAGAATTAATTCATTATTGGCAGATATTATATTTAAAATAAAATTAGTACTTTATTTAATCAATTTTTTATGCTAAAAATATAGCCGTATTTAAATATTTAACGATAAATAGATCATCGGAAAATAATATCTATGAAAATCGTGCAAGAAGAAAACTTACAGCATGTAGAACATCAACTTGAGCAACGCTATCAGCTCGACCCGATGTCTTGCCTATTTTTTGCATTAGGCATGCTGCTCTCCGCCTACGGCTTACACTATTTTGTGTTCTGAGTTTCACTCATCAACAAGCCTCTATGACTTTTCACCTATTTCTATAAAAAAACCCAGCTAATTCAGCTGGGTTTTTGCTTTTTACTACTATCAATTAACCGTGACGTTTTGCAAAGTCATCCATAAAGTTAACCAAAGCTTGTACGCCATCTAATGGCACTGCATTATAAATACTTGCGCGCATACCACCTACAGAACGGTGACCTGCCAAGTTCAACAAACGGTTTTCTTCAGCTTCTTGCAAGAATTGTTTTTCCAGTGCGGCATCAGCCAAAGTAAACGGAACGTTCATAATTGAACGGTTTGCGCTATAAATTGGATTCGCGTAGAAATCGCTTGAATCGATATAACCGTATAATAATTTCGCTTTTTCTAGGTTAGCTTGATGAATCGCATCTACACCACCGTTTTGCAATAACCACTCAAACACTAAACCAGACAAATACCATGCATAAGTTGCAGGTGTATTCACCATGGAATCATTTTTTGCCTGTGCTGAATATTTCAAAATGCTTGGAATTTCAGGCTTGGCTTGATCAAGCAAATCTTCACGTACAATCACAATGGTTAAGCCTGCTGGGCCAATATTTTTTTGCGCACCTGCATAAATCAGACCAAATTTAGATACATCTAAAGGTGCAGATAAAATGCTTGATGAGAAATCACATACCAACGGTTTGTCTGTTTCTGGAATATTGGCAAACTGCAAACCACCAATTGTTTCGTTATCTGCATAATGCACATAGGCAGCATCGGCAGATAAGTTCCATTGGCTTTGTTCGCTAATGGCATGCTTACCTTCAATCTGAATACCCGCTTCAACGACATGAATATCGCCATAGCGCTGCGCTTCTTTTAAGGCTTTTTCAGACCAAATACCCGTGTGGATATAATCTGCCTTGTTGTTTTTACCCAACAAATTCAGTGGAATCGCAGAGAATTGTAGCGATGCACCACCCTGCAAGAACAATACTTTGTAGTTCTCAGGAATATTCATGAGTTTGCGCAGGTCTGCTTCCGCTTTTTCAGCCATGGCAACATAGTCGGCACTACGGTGGCTCATTTCCATGATCGAAAGACCTTTGCCATGCCAGTCAAGCATTTCAGCTTGAGCTTTTTCAAGTACGGCAGTCGGTAATGCTGCAGGACCAGCACAGAAGTTGTACGCGCGCATGATTTTTCCTTTCAGAGTGAAACACAATAAAATGATGGCATTTAACCATATCTGGCAGGGTCTTGCACAAAATTATTTCAATCTATGAGCCAAGATAGAGTCAAAAAATCAATGTAGATTCGAGGGATAAATTTACTAAATCAAAAAAAGAGGTTGAAATGTGTGCGACAATATCTGTCGCAAATTGATCAAAAAAACCACCCACTACTCCTAATTAAATGATATTTTAAATAAATATTAAAGGAAAAATAAACAATGACAACATTCCTCAATCACTTTAAGGTAGATAAAAATTTACTTGAAGTTGACTTCTTTGACCCTAATCTGGAAACAGATACTCGCTTATACATTGATAGTTATTATTTAACTCGTTGTGAGAACATACATTCCAAGTCTGCTCTGACTACTCAGCAAAATTTTATGAAATGTTTAATGGAAGCTCTTAAAGAAAAAGATGAAATTAAAGCAAGAAAATTATGCTCCCATTTTCCTGAGCCCAAATATACTGGCATTGGTGCAACTAAAGAAGGAGTAAATGGCAAAGGATCACACGATATTAAAGTTGAATATATACTCACATGCTTAAAGTCTTCTCAGGCAGCTCAGACAGGCTTATTAGAAGATCTTGAAGAATTAATATTAGTTGCAGATGGTATAGGTCCGGACACTATTTCAGATATAACGACTAGGGTCTGTTGACATTTCATAAATGGCTTGTGCTGTAGGCTAAAACTGAGCAGATCAGGCATGAAACGCAAGGAATAGCGAGATTATTGCTAAGTTTCATAACGCAATCTGAGAAAGTTTTAGCCACAGCCTTTCAGGGCGAGCATATTTTTTGCTGCTATTGCGTTATGTGCCAGTCATTTAAAATGACTAAATTTCCTGTCCCATGCCTTATAGCAGCTAAAAAACCTTGCGAGATATATCTCTCATGCCGCAAACATAGACGAATTGTCAACAAACCCTAATATTTGCTTTAAACATTTTGCAGAATATACATTAGAACAATGTGAAAAATTAGGTATAGAAACGACTGAAACAAAAGAGGCTATTCATTTCTTTTGTGCAATCGATAACGAATGGAAAAAATCAAAATTTTCACTTCCTCACGCTCCTTGGGGGCCTAATAAAGTTGTTGGACCTGTAATTTTGTTACCTCAAAATATCTTGGAATCTATGATTAGCTATAAAACTAATTATTTTTTCACTAATATTAGACCTCTTGCGAAAGTAAAAAATTGTTTATACTCATCTCATGAAATATGAAAATTTAACAAGATTTAATGATGAAGAATTTAAACGACTTGTTGGAGTTCCTCGTCCATTATTCTTAAAAATGGTATCAGTGTTACAACATGCTGAACTTGCCAAGAAAAAATCTGGAAGACCTCATTCGTTGTGTTTAGAGTATCAATTGTTGTTAACTTTAAATTACTTACGCTGTTATAGAACTCAAATTGAGTTATCCGCCGACTATAACCTAGCTGAAAGTAATGTGAATCGTACGATTCAGAAAGTTGAAAATGCTCTGATTCAATCACGGATTTTCGCATTGCCGAAAAGGAATCAAAAGTTTAATGAGGGGGATTATGTAATCGTTGATGTTACTGAGTCACAGATTGAGCGTCCCAAAAAAACAAAGAAAATTCTATAGTGGTAAAAAGAAGAAACATACGCTAAAAACACAGGTCATTTTTAACCCCCAATTAAAGCAAATTGTAAGTATACAGATTGAAGATGGCAGAAAACACGATCTGAACATTGCGCGTAAGCATTTGAAGGAGATGATTATTTATCCTTATATCATGGCAGATTTAGCCTATAAAGGATTTCATCAGATTAAGAGTAAGTTACTCATTCCAATCAAGAAACCTAACAATTTATCATTACCCCAAATAGCAAAACAGATCAACCAAGAAATCAGTCGGCGTAGGATCACAATTGAACATATCAACGGCAAACTTAAACATTTTCGGATATTAACAGAACGCCATAGAAATAGACGGAAACGATTTGGTCTAAGAATGAATTTAATTGCTGGAATGGTGAATTGGATGCTCTTAAATTAACTTTCGCAAGAGATCTATTGCCACCCCTTTATTTAAAGAAGAAGTTTTACGTAGAGATGCTTCAGCAAGCTTTATTTATTCTTTAAAATCTGGCGAGAAAAGAGTGAATGTAAAAAAATGCGAGAGCAACATCCTGAATTTCGAGGGGGGAAAAAGCAATATGGATGAATTAATCGCAAAAAATCCAAGACTTTTAAAAGAATATAGAGAAAAAGTAGCTAAAAAACGCTATTTAAAAAGAAAAGGTAAAAAAAGAAGATTAGAGGACGCATAAGCGTGCTTTTTATAGACAAATGTACAAGAAACAATACTATAACTTTACACTAGTTCTATCTGCGAACCTTTGATTTATACTAGCGGGATAACATTACCGGCTTTATATCAGTTTAGCGACTTTATGAACTTAAAGAAAAATAAAAGACAGCTTGTCTGGGGTTTAAATCTGCTTGCATCTATGATGTATGGCAGCTTTGCTCATGCACAGAGCATCAGCTTTCAGGATGCTGAACGTCAGTTGTTGCAAAATTCTTATAGCAGCCAAGCCTATCAAAGTCTGGAACAGGCTTCAAAACTTGAAGCTGAAGCAGTAAAAGGCGTAGGTCTGCCACGTGTCGACCTGAATGTTCGTGCCTATGCCTTTCACAGTGAAGTCGATATTCCATTAAAGCAATTTAAAAATAATCTGGAGAATTCACTCTCTCAAGGCGTGAATGGCCGGCTTAATGAGTGGGAGGCCAGTAATGGCGTGGATCTACCTGCAGGTATTACTGATCCACTGCGTGATGGACTTAACAATACTATTCATAGCGGAGTTGGTCTGATTCCGGATACGTCTAATGTCATCCTTGAAGATCAGGTGATTCGCCCCACTGTTTCCGTGATTATGCCAATATATACTGGAGGCCTCACCCGTAGTGCCAAAGAAATTGCCAATATTCAGGTCGGTCGTAGTCAGCTCAGCAACAAACAGCAGCAAGATACGCAGCGTTTTGAACTGATTCAAAGTTATTTTAATGTGCAGCTCCAAAAGCAATTGCATGCAGCTGCGCTGTTTAATCTGAATGCCATGCAGCAGCATTATCGCAATGCCTTAAAAATGGAACAGCAAGGTTTTATCAGTAAAGGCCAGCGTATGCAATTTGAAGTGGCACGTAATAATGCCGAGCGCAGCCAGCAAAATACGCAGGCCAATTTGAATGCAGCGCTGTTCCAGCTGAATAATCTGCTTCAGGAAAGTAGCATCACTGAGCTTTCGATGCCTTTATTTGTCAATAAAACCGAGCCACAGGCCTTAAATCATCTGCTAAAAACTTTTAGTCAGAACTCTGCGCTGATTCAAAAAATGCAGCTGGATACCCAATTGGCCCAAGCCAATGTGAAAGCCCAGCAAGCAGCGAAAAAACCAAATGTATTTGCTTTTGGCGAATATAGTCTGGATCAAAATGAAAACTGGATTGTCGGGGTTGCCGCACGCTATAACCTGTTTTCCGGGATCGATAAAAACAAGAATATTCAGGCTGCCGAACTCAAACGCTCTGCAACAGAACTGCTTACTGCACGCACCCAGCAGGAAATTGAAAATCTGATTTATAAATCTTATAGCGAAGCACTTAGTGCACAGCAAAGTGATGTACTTCTGGCACAAAACTTGAAAGCCGCACAGGAAAATTTACGCATCCAAGAATTGTCTTTTAAAGAAGATACGGGCACCGCCACACAGGTCATCGATGCACAAAATATGCTGAGCGGACTACGAGCTGAAACTGCCTTGAATGCTTACAAATATGTGATGTCACTGGCCACACTATTACAAAGCCATGGCTCGATTGCAGAATTTCCAACCTACATTCAACATGCCAACACCCACTATATTCGCTAATGGAGCCGAACATGAACGAAGATCAAAAACCTAATGATCCTGTGAATGAAGTGGCTTCATCCAGCGATACAGAAAAATCGCCTGCGCAACAGGTAGAAACAAAAACTGAAATAGAAAACAACGCGACGACTTCGACCGAGCAACAACAAGCTCCTGAAATCGCTAAAAAGAAAAAATATTTATTGCTCGCCCTGATTCCAGTTCTGCTGGCAGTCATCGCTTTTGGATTGTGGAAAAGCTACCAACCGGCTCCGCTTGAATTGCAGGGTCGTGTAGAAGCTGAAACAGTTCAGGTGGCGACCAAAGTGCCAAGCCGTATTGAAGAAATCTATGTAGAAGAAGGTCAGCGGGTCAAAAAAGGCGATGTACTGGTGCGCTTAAACAGCCCGGAAATTCAGGCCAAAAAACAGCAAGCCGCAGCGGCTTTACAATCTGCGCTGGCCTTACAATCGACTGCTGAACGTGGCTCGCAGGAAGAAAATATCGCCAGTCTGTATGCCAACTGGCAATCGCTGAAAGCACAGCAAAATTTAGCCAAAGTTTCTTATGAGCGTGGTGCAAATTTATTGAAGGAAGGTGTGATTTCACGCCAGCGCCGTGATGAATTGTATGCAGCCAGTCAATCAGCGGCGCAAATGACAGAAGCAGCGTATCAGCAATACGCACGTGCCAAACGTGGCAGCACCTCGCAGCAAAAGAGTTCTGCCGATGCACAAGTAGATATTGCCCAGGCTGCGCTGGATGAAGCCAATGCTTTAGAAGCAGAAACCCAATTAGTAGCACCTGTAAACGGAACGGTGTCTAAAACCTATGGCAAAGTCTCGGAGCTGGTAGCCACCGCAGTCCCTGTGGTCAGCCTGATTGAAGATCAAATGTGGGTGAGCCTGAATATTCGTGAAGACCAATATGCCCCATTTCAGAAAATGAGCAGTATTGAAGGTTATATTCCCGCCCTAGATAAAACCGCCACTTTTCAAATTAGACAGATCAGTGCTGAAGGTGAATTTGCCACCATTAAGACCACACGTCAAACCGGCGGTTATGATGTGCGCAGTTTTAAGCTGCATCTTGTACCCACACCAGCGATTTCTGAACTGAAAGTCGGGATGAGCGTGTTATTTAAACTGAAAGAGACCCGATAATGTGGACGGGTATATGGCGCGAACTGCGCTATCTGCTCAGCGAAAAATGGGATCTGTGTCTGGTCACGCTGGCACCTGCACTGGTGATTATTTTATTCAGCAGCATGTTTGCTCAAGGGAAATCGGATCATTTACCGATTGCGATTATTGATCAAGACCAGAGTGCGCTGAGTCAAAGCATTTATCAACATGTGGCGCTGAATCATACTCTTAAAATTGCTACGGTGTCGGAACAAACAGCTGAAATTGAGCGCCTGTTAAATCAAAATAAAATTTGGGGTTATATCCATATTCCAAGCGGTGCCGAGCAACGTCTGGTTCGTGCCCAGGATGCTGACATCAGTATTGCTTTTAACCAGAGTTATTTCAGTATTGGAAATACCATTTCCTCAGCCATGCTGGTCAGTACCCTACAAGCACTCGCTGAATTTAGCGGACAGCAATATCTGGGCAACCGACTCCCCTCTCTCGAAGCACCGTCACCGCATATTAAAATATCTCCGCTGTATAATCCGCAGCTGAATTATGAATTCTATCTGGAACCCTATGTCATTCCGGCAATTCTGCATTTACTGCTGTGTTGTTGTGTGGCATTTTCCGTCGGTCAGGAACTGAAGCGGCAGACCTTAACAAGCTGGATTAGCAACTCATCCATCTGGATGGCATTGCTGTCTAAGAACCTGATCTATGTGGCTATTTTTAGTCTATGGACCTGGATCTGGATGTTCTGGCTGATTGAAATTCGCGGCTGGTTTGTTGCCGGCTCGCTCGCTCTGATTCTATCGGCACAATTTCTGCTATATAGCGCTTATGCATTTTTAAGCAGTGCAGTGGTTCTGGCAACCAAAGATTTAAGTAAATCTTTTGGCATCATTGCGGTCTATGGTGGTTCATCTTTAAGTTTTGCCGGTGTGACTTTACCTTTAAATAATGCGCCCCTATTCACCCAGCTCTGGTCCAATATTATTCCGTTTACGCCCTATGCCAAATTACAAACTGAACAATGGGTGATTGGTAGTCCATTGCATATTTCACTGCAAGCTGGATTCATGCTGCTGATCTATGCCCTAGTTTACGCTCTGCTGGCTTATCTGTTTCTTAAAAAAATAGTTAAAGGAGCAGTCCAATGAAATCCCTCTGGTTTTACTATCTGCAAAGCTTTAAGGATATTGTCAGTCACGGCACGATCTTTACCACGCTTATTCTATCCGTCTTGTTTTACAGCTTTTTTTATCCAACCGCTTATCAGGCACAGCAGGCTGAAGCCTTACCGATTATTATTGTCGATGAAGAACAAAGTAACTTAAGCACCCGTATTATTGGTCAAGTGGCACAAAGCCCCAATGTGGAGATTGAGGCGATTACCGGCAATTTTTCCGAGGCCAAACAATGGGTGGAATCACAAAAAGCCGATGGTATTTTACTTCTGCCAGACAATTTATCGCAAAGCTTAAGGCATGGTGAAACAGGTGGCATTGGCCTGTATTTAAGTACAGCCAACTTTTTAGTAACCAAACAAATTGGTCTGGGCTTAGCCACATCAGTTGAGCAAACTTTGGCAGATTATACTGAACGCTTTGGCAAGGTCTCGGATTTTTCACCTGCCCTTTCTGTGCATCAAATTCCTTTATTTAATCCGCTGTCCGGCTATGGCAGCTATGTCTTTCCTGCGGTTGCACCTTTAATTATCCACCAAACCATTCTTTTGGGTTTGAGTATGCTGATTTTGGTATATCGGGAAAGAAAAATAGAATTAAACACAAATGCATTGATTGGGATGTGTTTAGCGATCTTCACCATTGGTTGTCTGGGATGTTTCTATTTATTCGGCTTTAGCTTCTGGCTATTTGATTATCCGCGCGGTGGCAACCTGCTCGGGATGCTGCTGGCTGTTGCGGTTTTTATCTACACGATAATTGGCATGACCTGCTTATTTGCTAGTTTTCTGGATCTGCCGGAACGTGCGGGGCATGTCATTGTATTCACTTCTATTCCACTGTTCTTTTTATCTGGTGCGGCCTGGCCGCATGCTGCCATGCCCACCTGGATGCAAGTCGTTGGCGAAATCCTGCCCTCTACCCAAATTGTGCAGATGTTTATTCAACTCAATCAGATGGGTGTGCCTACAACACTGATCTTGCCTAAATTGCTCTATCTTGGAATGATCGGTAGCTTGTGCTTTTTTTTGGCTTATCGACGTTTAATTTCTGGTCATCAAAGCAGATAGAGCATTATAGCAATGCTCCTATTCCACTTATTTACCCGATTCGCCAAAGACTTGAATATTGAAATTACGAATCTTGTTGCTACCATTCGGCTTGTCAAAACTAACATCATACTGAACCAGATTTTCCGGATAGGCAATTTCATAGCTGACCTTATATTGCCCAAGCTGATTGGTTGCTTCTTCAATCTCTTTGGTCATTAAAGTCTTAGACTTGTATTCACCTTGAGGAATTGAACGTGAAAAGCGTTTCATCAGCTTTTCATTGTCCTTAAACTGGGTTTGCAACTGCGGCTCTAACTGATCCAAAAACTCGTCATACTTCCCATCACGCAAATCCTCATAGGCTAGCTGTGCCGCCTTTTCCTGTTCAGGACTCGGATCTGGAATATTGTCCATTGAATTACAGCCACTCAATGCAACCGCTGCTGCCAACAACATTAATTTGGTTTTCATCGCTTACCCTTATGCAGTCAACGTTTATAAAAAAGGACGCCGAAGCGCCCTTTTTATCAGTAAAAAACCTATTCTTCTACTGAATTTTCACCGTCTTTTTCCACTTGCTCAGTTTCAGCAACTGCATCCGTTTCAGCCACTAAAGATTCTGCACCTTCAATCGCTTCAACAAACTCGTCTTCTTCAACAGCTTCAATCGCTTCTACACCCACCAGTGTTTCGTTTTCACCCAAGCGGATTAAACGTACACCTTGTGCATTACGACCTGTTTGCGCCACTTCAGAAGCGCGAGTACGCACTAATGTACCGCCATCAGAAATCAGCATCAGTTCTTTGCTTTCATCAATAGCAACTGCACCGACCAATTCACCATTACGTTCAGAGGTCTTAATGGCAATCACACCTTTACCACCACGTTTTTTGGTTGGGAAGTCGTCTACAGGTGTACGCTTACCATAACCATTCGCCGAAGCACACAAAACTTCGCCTGTTTCTGGTACTACGACTAGCGATACGATACGGCTGATGAGTGCTGAATCTGAACTGTCTTCATCATCGCCATCGACTTCTACATCTTCGACATCTTCAACTTGTGCTGAACCGAAGCTGACACGCATACCACGTACGCCTTTGGCCGCACGACCCATTGAACGTACATCGGTTTCAGCAAAACGAATCGCTTTACCTTCATTGGAGAACAACATAATTTGCTGTTCGCCATCGGTAATTGCAACACCAATTAAAGTGTCTTCTTCATTCAATTCAATGGCACGTAAACCATTCGAACGTACGTTACTGAATTGTTCCAATTCAACACGTTTCACTGTACCTGATGCCGTTGCCATAAAGACATAAAAGTTTTTACGCAAGGCTTCTGCTTGTGATGCAAATTCTGCAATGATCTCATCGTCTAAATCGGTTGCAGAAAGCTCTACACCCAATTGTTTCAATTGCACACGCAATGCATCAGATAAATCATCACCATCTGCTAATTCAGCAAAGGCAGATTCTAATTCTGCATAATGTGCAGCAATGATTGCGTTGGTTTGTAGATGTGCCGCATTGGCTTTTACATAGCTACGGAAGTCTGCCAAACGCTCGGTAAATTTCTTCGGTGCATCAATGACAGGTAAAATCGCGGTGATGGTTTCATTGGCATCTAATGGCAATAAGTTCACCATTGGACGACCTTTCGCACCACGCGATGCCTGTGGCACTTCAAACACTTTCAGACGGTAAACTTTACCCACATCGGTAAAGCACAGCACCGTTGCATGGTTAGATGTCACGATTAAATGCTGCACATAATCATCTTCTTTCATCGACGTTGCAGATTTACCACGACCACCACGACGCTGCGCTGCGTAATCTGACAATGGTTGAGTTTTTGCATAACCTGTTTGTGATACTGTCAGTACCACTTGTTCTTCTGGGATTAAATCTTCACGCGAGAAATCAATGCGAGATTCTACAATTTCAGTACGACGTGCATCGCCATATTGCTGTAAAACTTGCGCCAACTCTTCACGAATCACGCCCATCAACAAATTAAAGTCATTCAAAATTGCAGTTAATTCAGCAATTTGTGCCAAAATTTCAGAATATTCTGCATGTAATTTGTCTTGTTCTAGACCAGTTAAACGATGCAAACGTAATTCTAAAATTGCGGTCACTTGCGCAGGCGATAAACGATAAACCTGACCATCTAAACCAAATGGGCGGTTAGGATCTTCACCTTCAATTTCGTCTGGACGTACAGAAACTGAACCAGCTTTTTCTAATAATGCGACTACACCGCCTGCTGCCCATTCGCCTACCTGTAAACGCTCACGCGCTTCGGCTGGGTTGGCAGAAGATTTAATGGTTTCGATGATGGCATCAATATTGGCCAACGCGACGGTTAAGCCTTCTAAAATGTGCCCACGTTCACGTGCTTTACGCAACTCGAACATGGTACGGCGGGTCACTACTTCTTGGCGGTGACGAATAAATGCCGCAATAATATCTTTCAGGTTCATCAATTTTGGCTGACCATTGTCTAGGCAGACCATGTTGATGCTGAATGAGTTTTCTAACTGCGTATTTAAGAACAGGTTATTCACAATCACTTCAGCGTTTTCACCACGCTTCAGATCAATTGCAATACGCATCCCTTCTTTATCAGACTCATCACGTAATTCTGAAATACCTTCGAGTTTCTTCTCTTTCACCAGTTCAGCAATACGCTCAATGGTTTTGGCTTTGTTGACCTGATAAGGGATTTCAGTAAAGACGATGGTGGTACGACCAGACTTTTGATCTTCTTCAAAATGATACTTACCACGAATATGCAAACGGCCTTTACCTGTACGGTAAGCATCGACAATGCCTGATTTACCGTAGATGATGCCACCTGTAGGGAAGTCTGGACCAGTAATATGTTCCATTAGCCCTTCAATTGAAATATTTGGGTTGTCTGCATAAGCCAAACATGCATGCACCACTTCAGTCATGTTATGCGGTGCCATATTGGTCGCCATACCCACCGCAATACCTGCAGCACCATTGACCAATAGGTTTGGAATACGAGTTGGCATTACTTGAGGAATACGCTCAGAGCCGTCGTAGTTATCTTCCCAATCGACGGTGTCCTTTTCTAAATCGGCCAACAGTTCATGAGTAAGTTTGCGCATACGGACTTCGGTATAACGCATGGCTGCGGCACTATCGCCATCAATCGAACCGAAGTTACCCTGACCATCGACCAATTGATAACGCAAACTGAAATCTTGCGCCATACGAACAATTGTTTCGTAAACTGCAAAATCACCGTGAGGGTGATATTTACCGATGACGTCACCGACTACACGGGCAGACTTTTTGTAAGCTTTGTTGTAGTCATTGCCCAATTCGTGCATTGCGAATAGCACACGACGATGCACAGGTTTAAGACCATCTCGTACATCTGGCAGCGCACGTGACACAATCACGCTCATCGCATAGTCTAAATACGAGTGCTTGAGTTCATCCTCAATGGCAATCGGTCTAATTTCCGATACGCTCATGCATACTCCTTATTCTGCAAACAGATTTTGCTTGCATTTTATATGTCGTAAAACTTGCAAATGATTAGCCTGAAATGCAGGCTAAAAATAAAAACTAGCGAAAAATTATAGCATATACGCCTGTGTTTTTGTGCTTTAGAGATGATCTTAATCTTGTTAATTTACTTAAATTTAACGGTGATTTTTTAGGCAAAAAAATATTCACACCCAAGAAACAAAAGTGCTTCATATTTTTAAGAGTCACGTCAAAATATCTTCAACATATACTTGCTCGATATGTACCCACATATACGCTAAGTTCACATAATGTACTTAAAACCAATCACTGCATCTAAATTAAAAAAGACAATAAAAAACGCCCCTATGCTATTCACATAGAGGCGTTTTTGACTGTGTTCAGTAATTAGATTTTAGATACTAACTCTGGAACAACAGTGTTCAAATCACCCACTAACCAGTAGTCTGCTACTGCATTAATTGGTGCTTCTTCGTCTTTGTTGATCGCAACGATCACTTTAGAGTCTTTCATACCTGCCAAGTGCTGAATCGCACCAGAGATACCTACAGCGATATACAAATCAGGTGCAACGATTTTACCTGTTTGACCTACTTGCATGTCGTTTGGTACGAAGCCTGCATCTACTGCTGCACGTGAAGCACCTTGTGCTGCACCAAGTTTGTCTGCTAATGGATCAAGTACTTTGTGATAGTTCTCACCAGAACCTACACCACGACCACCAGAAACTACAATACGTGCTGCAGTTAATTCTGGACGCTCTGATTTCACAATTTCTTCAGACACGAACTTAGAAATACCAGCATCACCTGTCACACTCGCAGCTTCAACCGCAGCCGAACCACCTTCTGCAGCCACTGGGTCAAATGCTGTACCACGTACAGTACCTACCACAATCGCTTCTGAAGATTCTACAGTTGCAATCGCGTTACCTGCATAAATTGGACGTTTGAATGTCTTTGCAGAATCTACAGCGACGATGTCTGTGATCATGCTAACATCAAGAAGTGCAGCCGCACGCGGCAAAATGTTCTTACCTGTTGTTGTAGAGGCAGCAAGGATATGGCTATAACCTTTGCCTAATTCTGCAACAAGTTTTGCTACGTTTTCAGCCAATTGGTTTGCATAAGCCGCATCGTCAGCAAGTAATACTTTACTTACGCCTGCAACTTTAGCTGCTTGGTCTGCAACTGTTTGTGCACCAGAACCCGCAACCAATACAGTGATATCACCACCGATTTTTTGAGCTGCAGCAACAACGTTTAATGTTGCACCATTTAGTGCTTTATTGTCGTGCTCAGCGATAACTAAAATACTCATGATTTTTATCCTTCTGTATTAGATCACTTTCGCTTCGTTTTTCAATTTTTCTACAAGCTCATCTACAGATTTCACTTGTACGCCCGCTTTACGCTCAGCAGGTGCTTCAACTTTTACAGTTTTCAGCTTAGTACCTGTTGCAACGCCATAATCTGCAGGAGATTTGGTGTCTAGCGGTTTTTTACGTGCTTTCATGATGTTTGGAAGTGCCGCATAACGTGGCTCATTCAAACGTAAGTCAGTGGTGATGATTGCAGGAAGTGCAAGCTCAACAGTTTGTAAACCACCGTCAATTTCACGTGTTACCTGAACTTTGTCGCCATCTACTTTTACTTCTGAAGCAAAAGTACCCTGACCTGCACCAAGTAAAGCGCCTAGCATTTGACCAACTTGGTTAGAGTCGTCATCAATGGCTTGCTTACCCAATAAAATAAGTTGTGGTTGTTCTTGTTCAACAACACCTTTTAAGATTTTAGCCACTTCAAGTGCACCAATCTCATCGGCTGTTTCAACCAAAATACCACGGTCTGCACCAAGCGCCATTGCAGAACGAATTTGTTCCTGCGCTTCTTTAGGACCAATGGATACCACTACGATTTCTGAAACAGTTCCTTTTTCTTTTAAACGAACCGCTTCTTCCACTGCGATTTCACAGAATGGGTTAATTGACATCTTAACGTTAGTTAGGTCAACTCCACTATTATCCGGCTTAACGCGAACTTTAACGTTGGCATCTACCACACGTTTTACAGCAACAAGAGCCTTCATGTAATCCTCGGCTGTTTTAGCAAAAGTAAATATTGAGAAAAGTTAATAATAACTCTTCGCTTTAAATTTTTTAGGTGTCCTATCTTGCTATGTGATCGGCATTTCGGTCAAGTCAGAATTGTCTAAACAAGGCTAAAAATGCCGAAAATTAACTGAACGATGCGTTCATACTTTTTTATTTCTAAAAATTAACAAACCAAGCGACGATTATATAAGCAATTTTAAGCTTTGATTTATATTATGTTTTTTATTTATTTCCCTCATCAACAAGATTGATTGAAATGCAATTCAAATTGAGTTCCGCCTACAATTTAAGCAAAGTTCCTTACATAAAACCCCATAATCTGACTGTCATTAAAGATAGAAAACTTTATTTTTTGCAGTATTTTTTCAGATATAAATGCTCTTTTAAAATGTGACTGCTGGTTCACAAAACTGTATTCAGCAGTTTATTGGGTATGAAATAAACAATCTGTTTTATTTTGATGGATATTTATGCGCTTTCACCACGCCACCTCCCAGATAAAGGACATAAAAAACTCAGCTTAAACTTGCTGAGTTTCTAAAAAGTCACGGTGGATATGACTTAAATCTATCAATTCATAGGCCTGTAAATTAAAAATTTCCCAAACTGCAATAAAATCTTCTTTTACATCTATTTTACTGCTTGCATTTGGGCGTGCTTGCCACTGCTGATCTGAAATCCATAAATAGCTTTGTTGCGTTTGCGGATGAATCGCCTGCATTTTACCTTCAGCATTAATACCCTGCACCAAACAATCGGCAGGTAGTTCTTGCTCGATCATCGGCAAGCTTATTTCGACAAAATGTTTCACTTGACGCAAGCCATAACCTGCAAAAATTTCTTTTTGGCTTGGGCTTAATTGTTCATATTTTTCTTGAAGATTCGAAATCATGGTTTTGCCTATCATTTGATATCCAAAGTGTTATGCAGTGGAACAAAAAATAATGTCATCCATGTCTATTATTCGTGTGACCCACTCTTTCTGCTTCTTTATACTGCATAACGCACTTTTTTATTATTCTACAATAGTTGCAATGACATCTTGGTGAAAGCGCTTTTACTTAAAGTATTAAGTACAGCACAAAGGCTTTACAATTGACTGTGAGAAAAATATTTGCAGTATGAAATAGCTATATTTTAACTTGCAAAAATAATGCCGACTTTAGGTAAAGCTTTACTTTTTACTCGCACGTGGATGTGCCTGATCATAAACTCGCGCTAACTGATCAAAATCGACATGGGTATAAATTTGCGTGGTGCTTAAATTGCTATGCCCAAGCATTTCTTGGACTGCACGTATATCCCCACTATTCGACAGCATGTGACTTGCAAAACAATGTCGCAATAAGTGCGGATGCAAATCGACATTAACGCCCGCACGCTGCGCCTGAAACTTCACCCGATTTTCAATTTGGCGTGCTTTTAAAGGTTCACCTTTTTGAGTAATAAACAATGCTGCATCGGGTACAAAATCGCCCTGCCATAAAGGGTAAATCTGCAGCCATTGCATCACCGCATCTTTGGCTTTGCGACCAAAAGGCACTATACGGGTTTTATTGCCTTTACCCGTAATGCGCAGCAATTGACGGTTAAAATCTAAATCGCGGATACGTAAACTTTGTACCTCTGCTAGGCGCAAACCACTCGAATAGAGCAATTCTAAAATCGCTTTATCGCGTCGCCACATTTGTTGTTGTACTTCAGTTTCAGGTTCAGGCTGATCCAAAATTTGATGAATCGTTTCAATATCAATCAAACCCGGCAAAGGTCGTGGCTGACGTTTTAGCTGAAAATTATCAATTGGACTAAATTGTAAATACTGCCCTTGCTCAGCCCATTTCATAAATTGACGAATCGCTGACAACATGCGCTGTAAACTGCTGCTATTTAATTGTTGCTGTTCTACTTTTTGCGCTAAATAATGGCGCAAATCTGCAGCCTCTACATCATATAAGGCAAGTTGTTGTTGCTCACAAAAGCTAAAAAAATCGTTTAAATCGCGTGCGTAGGCTTTTAACGTATGCGGTGACTGCTGTTGTATTTCTCGTTCTTTGAGCCACATCTTTAATAGTTGCTGCGGATCGTACATTAGTCACGCTCCGATTGCTGAACTGCGGCAAACTGAGATAAATAAGCAGCAATGTGTTCAGCCGCCTGATCTGCATGTGTTTCTAAAAACAAATGATCACCATCATGCACAATTTTTAATACGGCTTGTGGAAATTGTTGTTGTAAAAACTCACCTACCGCCAGTGGACTTATCGGGTCTTGATCACCCCATAACAACAAAATAGGCATGTTGATTTTAGCAAAGTCTACCGTGTAATCGGCCTTTGCCTCTACAAACCAGTCAGGATAATTTAAATCACTTGCTTGATAGTCTTGTCGCCAATCTTGCACCTGAAAACTGCTTAAATCCATGCCACCAGATGTTGCAACCAATACTAATCCTTTGACTTTTTCTGGATATTGCAACGCGGCAGCAACTGCAAAAATACCACCCATCGACTGTGCAATGATAATGCAATCATCTGGGATATTCGCCAACACATAAGCCTGCAAACTTGCAAAATCATGTACCTGTGAATGTGCAGGTTGATGATTAAATTCAGGATAAGCCACAATTTTTACAGCATTCTGCCACGGCAATTTTTCAATTTTTTCGATTAGCGGATGAAAAAATGCGGTATTGCCTGAAGCGCCAGGTAAAAAAATCAGTTGCGGCATAATGAGTAGAAGTTTTTAGAGTGACATTCAGTACAGCATACCTGATCCGTGCTGCAAGATACAAAAAAGCACCATTCGTTTTGAAAAGTGCTTTTAAGTAAGATAAGAGCTGTTCATGTTAGAACGAAACATCAGCCCTGAAAATAATTTAAATCCAAACGACCGTGATAGACATTAGCAGTTGGCCCTGTCATCCACACCACATCGCCTTCACGCCATTCGATTTGCAACTTACCACCTGCCAGTTCAATTTCAACTGAATTAGACAATAAGCCACGGCGCATACCCGAAACGGCTGCAGCACATGCACCTGTACCACAAGCCAAGGTTTCACCTACGCCACGTTCAAACACACGCAAACGCGCATGTTTTTCGTCAATGATTTGCATAAAACCTGCATTGACGCGCTGTGGAAAACGCTCGTGTGATTCCACTTGTGGGCCAATACCTGCAACATCGGCAGTCAATACATCAGGCACAATGGTCACAGCATGAGGATTGCCTATGTTCACCACATCAATGGTCAATGCAGCACCATCTTTCAGCGCAATGTCATATAAGTTATCAGGCTCATCGGCAATGAATGGAATCTCATGCGGCAAGAATTTTGGATAGCCCATATTCACCCGCACCCAACCGTTTTGCCCCAATTCAGGCTCTACAATGCCTGCCTTGGTTTGCACCTTGATTTTGGTTTTGGTCGTAAGCTGACGTTCATGCACAAAACGTGCAAAACAACGCACACCATTGCCGCACTGCTCCACTTCAGAACCATCGGCATTGAAAATGCGATATTTAAAATCGACATTTGGTAAATCGGGCGGTTCCACAATCAGGAGTTGGTCAAAGCCAATCCCGAAGTGGCGGTCTGCAAGGCGTTGAATAGTCAGCGCATCCAAATACGCACGCTGGCTGATGAGATCAACCACCATGAAGTCATTGCCCAGACCATGCATTTTGGTAAATTCTAATAACATCTCGAATTCCCCTTATGGCAATAAACGCTCTCTTTCCCACAGCGATTCAATGCTTTCACGTTCACGAATTAAATGTGCTTGATCTGCATCGACCATGACTTCAGCTGCACGACCACGGCTGTTGTAGTTAGAACTCATCACAAAACCGTATGCGCCCGCACCCATTACAGCTAAAACATCATTTTCTTTGATCGCAAGCTGACGTTCTTTACCCAAGAAATCACCTGTTTCACAAATTGCACCAACCACATCCCACTCTAGCGTTTCAACATCAGTACGTGGGGTTACGGGCTGAATGTCCATCCATGCTTCATATAACGCAGGACGGATTAAGTCATTCATGGCAGCGTCAATAATCGCAAAGTTACGATGATTGGTCGGTTTGAGTAAATCAACTTTTGTTAGCAGCACGCCCGCATTGGCAGAGATACTACGACCCGGTTCCATATACACTTTAAGACCTAACTTTTCTAAAGCGGGACGTAAAGCATTGGCATATTCTTCAACCGTTGGTGGAGTTTCATCTTTATAAGTCACCCCTAAACCACCGCCAATATCAATGTGTTTTAGCTGAATACCCATTTCTTTTAAGGTATCAATCATCACAATCACGCGATCTAAAGCATCGACAAACGGTTGTGTTTCGGTCAATTGTGAACCGATGTGACAGTCAATTCCAACGATATCTAAGTTTGCTAAAGAAGCCGCATATTCATAAGTGCTATATACCGAATCAGACGGAATCCCGAACTTGTTTTCTTTTAAGCCTGTAGAAATATAAGGATGGGTTTTGGCATCGACATCTGGGTTAACCCGTAATGAAATTGGTGCTTTGACATTCATGCTTGCCGCAACTTTTTGAATACGGTCTAATTCTGCATGCGATTCTACGTTAAAGCAGGCAATCCCAACTTCCAACGCTTTTTGAATATCGGCTTCAGTTTTACCTAAACCTGAAAAAACAATTTTCGATGCATCACCACCTGCTTTGAGAACACGCGCCAATTCACCGCCTGTCACAATATCAAAACCTGCACCCAACTTAGCCAATACATTCAATACCGCAAGATTCGAGTTTGACTTTACCGCAAAACAAATTTGATGATCGATAAAGTGGAAAGCACGATCCATATCTAAATAATGCTTTTCAAAAGTCGCTTTTGAATAAACATAGAGTGGTGTGCCAAATTGCTGTGCGAGTTGTTGTAGCGAACATTGCTCGGCGTGCAAAACCCCTTGAATGCGGGTAAAACTCATGAATGTATCCTTTATCTAGAAAGCGTTAAGGTGTAGTCGATGTAGATGCAGCAGGTGCAGCAAACTGCTGTTGCACAGGTACGGCTGTGTCTGACGATGTTGCCGATTGCGTTGCACGTTTAGGCGCAGCATCTGGATATAACAAATATTTTGCGCGTTTGTCGTAATTTGGGTCATTGGGTAACTGTAATGTACCTGACTGACCACAACCGACCAAAACCACTGTTGTAAGCAAAACACTCATGCAGCAAATGACGGTACGCATCTGACCACCTATAAAATATTTTCGATGAAGTATAACGCGATCACTGCCGCGACCAAAGTGCTAATGCAGAGAGATTATATTGAGCTTAGTAAAAATTCTAGCTTACTTACTATTCTGCTGGCATAGATTGACCTTATCAGGTCTGAAAAATTGCGACTTCTGACACAGATAAAGTCAATTTTATTTCAAGGCATCAATTGTCAAAATCTAAAAACTATGCAAAAAATATAACGTGCTTAAAACCAAGTTCTTTTAACAGGAAGTTTTAAAGACTGGCATATCACTTGCTTAATTTTTACAACTGTTCAACTACAGTCACAAACTAAGCATTTATACACTGCGTTTATAAGAAGAAATTTATGCAAAATTTACAATCGATGATGGAAACCCTAAGCGGTTGGGTCTGGGGTCCATACATGCTGGTTCTCATTGTGGGAACGGGCGTCTTCCTCACCTTCCGCTTATTGTTCTGGCAATTCCGCATGCTGCCACTGGCTTTTAAACAAGTCTTTTGCAAACACGACAAAGCGCAAAAAGAACCGGGCGATATTTCACATTTCGCATCACTGATGACTGCACTCTCTGCCACCATTGGTACGGGAAATATTGCAGGTGTTGCAACGGCTTGCGTCCTCGGTGGCCCGGGTGCAGTGTTTTGGATGTGGATGACTGCCCTGTTTGGTATGGCGACCAAATATGGTGAAGGTGTTTTGGCGGTTAAATACCGTATTAAAAACGAAAAAGGGCAAATGTCAGGCGGCCCAATGTACTACATTGAACGCGGACTAAAATGGAAATGGCTCGCGATTATCTTTGCCTTTTTTGGCACAGTCGCCTCGTTTGGAATTGGTAGTTCAGTACAATCCAACACCGTAGCTTTAGCAGTTGAAAATAGCTTAGGTGTAGAAACTTGGATTACTGGCGTGGTAATTACCGTATTTTCTGCATTGGTGATTTTGGGCGGAATTAGCTCGATTTCCAAAGCATCTTCGGTGATTGTTCCGATTATGGCCATTCTGTATGTTACAGGCGGTTTAATTATTATCCTGAATAATTTACACCTTGTCGTGCCTGCATTTGAGCTAATTTTCCGTGATGCCTTTACTGGTGAAGCAGTTGCGGGCGGTGCAATTGGTGCAGTAATTCGTTACGGGGTTGCACGTGGCGTATTCTCCAACGAAGCAGGGATGGGTTCTGCCCCAATTGCTGCTGCGGCTGCAAAAACCGACCACCCTGCGCGTCAAGGTTTAGTGTCTATGACAGGTACCTTCATTGATACCATTATTGTCTGTAGCATCACGGGGATTGTTTTGGTAATGGGCTTCATTATGGCAGGTAATAGCTTTGGTGGTGCAACAGGTGCTGTACTCACCACACAGGTTTTTGACCAGTTATTGCCAGGCTTTGGTGGTTGGGTCGTCACTTTCGGGATCATCTTCTTCGCCTATTCCACCATTCTCGGTTGGAGCTATTATGGTGAAAAATGCTGTACTTATTTATTCGGCGAAAAATACGTGTTGATTTACCGCTTAATTTATATTGCTTCAGTGTTCATTGGCACCATCGCCACCCTAGATTTAGTCTGGTTATTTGCCGATACCTTTAATGGTTTAATGGCTGTACCAAACTTAATTGCCTTGTTGTTACTGTCTGGTGTGATTGCCAAAGAATCCAAAGACTTTATTGCGAAGCGCAAATCTGGCGAGTTGTATTAAATAAGCCCAATTCATTGAATTATTCCGTTCAAATCATAAATCATACAATCACCCACGTGGTTGTATGATTTTCCATGAAAAATCCAGATAACATTCATTTCGCGAACATTCCTCTGTATGCTGTAGTCAGTTTTTAATTGATGCAATGACTGGGTTATGGCAAAAGTAAAAAGTGTCTATCGCTGTGAACAATGTGGTGCAGATCATCCTAAATGGGCAGGTCAATGTTCAGAATGTGGGGAATGGAACTCACTTCATGAGGTCAGTATTGCCCCTGCGGTGACGCATCGTGCCCAACCTAAAATGGGCGGTGGCTATGCAGGACAAGCGGCCGCCATTACCACGCTTAATAAAGTGTCTGTATCGCACGAAACCCGTTTAACAACAGGCATTGGGGAATTTGACCGTGTTTTGGGTGGCGGTTTGGTTACGGGCTCTGTGGTACTGATTGGTGGAGATCCTGGTATCGGGAAATCGACCATTTTGCTACAAACTGCGACTCACATGGCGGCTGCCAATAACACCGCTTTATATATCACAGGTGAGGAATCTCTTTCGCAAGTGGCGTTACGCGCTCAACGCTTAGACTTACCCACCGATCAACTGAAAGTCATGGCAGAAACCTGTGTCGAACGGATTTGTGAAGTTTTGGCGCATGAACGCCCTGCGGTAGCCATTCTGGACTCGATTCAAACTTTATATACCGAAACGTTGCAGTCTGCTCCAGGTGGTGTTTCACAAATTCGTGAATCAGCTGCCTTGCTGACTCGTTTTGCTAAAAATAGTGGCACTGCGCTGTTTATTGTCGGTCATGTGACCAAAGAAGGGGCTTTAGCGGGGCCGCGCGTCCTTGAACACATGGTCGATTGCGTCTTGTATTTTGAAGGACAGTCAGACTCACGCTACCGTATGATTCGAGCAGTCAAAAACCGTTTCGGTGCAGTGAATGAACTGGGCGTTTTTGGCATGACCGATAAAGGCTTACGCGAGGTTGCCAATCCATCTGCGATATTTTTGAGCCGTTATGATGAGGCAATTCCAGGTTCTATTGTCATGATTAGCCGCGAAGGAACGCGACCACTTTTAGTTGAAGTACAAGCTTTGGTGGATGATGCACATGGTCAGCCTAGACGTGTGGCTTTAGGTCTGGAACAAAACCGTCTGAATATGCTATTGGCGGTGATGCATCGGCATGGCGGCGTACAAACTTCAGGGCAAGATGTGTATGTGAATGTGGTCGGCGGCTTAAAAATTACCGAAACAGGTTCAGACCTTGCTGTACTACTTGCCTGTGCTTCTAGCTTGCGTGGCAAAGCCCTGCCACAACAATTGGCAGTATTTGGTGAGGTCGGTTTATCGGGTGAAATCCGCCCAGTACCAAATGGTCAGGAACGCTTAAAAGAAGCTATTAAACACGGATTTAAATATATTATTGTGCCGCGTGGCAATGCCCCACAAAAAGCCATTGCAGGTGTGCAAATTATTGCGGTGGCGCGTTTGCATGAAGCCTTAACTGAAGCCATGAATTTAAGTGAAAACTTAGGTTAAATCCTTGGATGATATTTTTTCAGTTTCAAGAAAAAATATCATATTTATATTGAAATTCGCAGCAAATGCCTGCATAAATACACAGCTTAACTTTATTTTAATATAGGAAAATTTGATGGAAGTTCGACAGCGTGGTTTGATCGCAGCAATGCTCACAGCGACTTTATTGGTAGCTCCGTTAGCAGCAGAAGCAAAACGTGCAGGTGGCGGTAAAAGCCATGGCATGAGTCGTTCGGCTGCTCCAACTCAGTCTTACCAACAACCTCGTCAAACAACGCCAGCACAACAACCAACAACTGCACCAGCACAGCAAAAATCTGGTCCAGGCGTAGGTGGTATGGTTGCTGCAGGTGTTGCAGGTGCGGCAATTGGTGCGGTTGCTGCCAATGCCTTGGCCGATGATCAAGCTGCAAGTGCTGCCGAAGCGCAAGAGGAAAAAGGCGGTATTCCAAGCTGGATTTGGATTTTACTCGCTGCTGCTGTTGCCTTCTTCATTTTCCGTAAGATGGGCGCAAAAAAAAAACTAACGCCTAATCCGTATGCGCCAAATAGCGGTGCCAATCAGGCACCGTTTGCGCAAACACCACCTGCTGCAGCGCCACGTAACGACAATACCAATATTTTTGGTCAATCTGTTGGGGGGTCTGCCGCTTCTACCCAAGCGCCTTTTAGTCAAGCTGCCAATAATAACGCGCCATTTGGTGCAGCTTATACCAACAGTGGCAATCAATTGCCTGATGGTTCAGAGCCTGCAACCTTTTTACGTGTAGCGCGTCAGCGTTTTAACCATATTCAGTCTATGAACACAGCCAGTAATATCGCAGAAATTCAGCGTTATTTAACTCCTGATTTATATCAGTCGATGTATCAGGACATTATGGCAAACCAAGACCAAGATGTAGCAGAGTTTTCTAACTTGAATGCCATGGTGGTCGATTCTGCAACTGAAAATGGTCAATATGTCATAAGTGTACGCTTTACAGGTACAGTCAGCGAAGACCTGAACAGCTTACCGCAACCATTTACAGAAATTTGGCACTTTGTAAAACCTGCAGGCTCTAATCAAGACTGGTTAGTGGCAGGTATTCAGCAAGAGCAATAATTTCAATGGATCTAGAAAAACAGCGACTTCGGTTGCTGTTTTTTATGCCTTTCTTTATCTAAGTTGAGACCCATCATGTTTAAACAGCACGTTTAAATCTTCTAAGACATCAACACCGAATACATCCACACTTGCCACACAAAAGCAAACCCTCGATTGATTAGATCTATCAAAAAGTATCATCATTCATCAATACAGTTTATTTAGCCCACCTTCTCTTTGTATCTACCCAGAGATAAATCAAATCACGTTATCCGTATCACTTTGGTTATTTCCAGTCGATCTCCATTTACTTAGCCAACAAAAAAGCCCTGCAAACGGGCAAGGCTAAATTGTTACTGTTAAATCTATTATTCAGGCAATGGAATAAATTGCTTATCGGTATTTTGAACTTTGCGCTCACCGACTGCGACTTCCAAATCTAAGGCTTCTTCACCACGTTCAACTGAAACAGTCACCGTCGTATGCGGTGCTTGTGCAGCAACATAATTAATTAAATGCGAGGTTGAAGTAATCGCTTCATCATTCACTTTTAAAATTTTGTCACCACGTTTTAAACCTGCTTCTGCTGCAGGGCCACCGCGCAGTACATCAGCAACCACTACACCGCCTTGTGCAGGTTCTAAAATGTTGTCTTGTTGCACAGGCAACAAACTAATACCTAACCAACCACGAACCACACGTCCATCTTTTAAAATCGAGTTTAAAACCTGCTGACAGACTTGTGCAGGAATTGCAAAGCCGATGCCCAATGAACCACCTGATTGCGAGAAAATTGCCGTATTTACCCCAATCAAATTCCCTGCCACATCAATCAATGCACCACCTGAGTTACCTGGATTAATTGCTGCATCGGTTTGAATGAAATCTTCATAGGTATTAATACCCAAGTCAGAACGTCCTGTCGCAGAAATAATCCCTTGAGTCACGGTTTGTCCCACACCAAATGGGTTACCAATCGCAAGTACGACATCGCCCACTTCATTGCCACTCAGTTTAAATGGCAATACAGGCAGTTTTTCTAGATCAATTTTAATGACCGCTAAGTCTGTGTCTGGGTCAGTTCCAACAACTTTTGCAACCGCACGGCGTCCATCGTGCAAAGCCACGACAATTTGTTCAGCCTGCGCGATCACATGATTATTCGTTAAAATATAACCATCTGGACGAACAATGACCCCAGACCCCAAACTGTTTTCATTTGGGCCTTGCTTAAATTGATCGGGTAACTGATTGCCAAAAAATTCACGAAATGCAGGGTCATTTAACAATGGATGATCCATTTGTTTCACTTTTTGTGTGGTAAAAATATTTACCACCGCAGGCGCTGCCACTTTAACCGCAGCGCTATACGACACCATCCCACCTGTCCGTGTTGTATCAATTAATGGTTCAACTTTCTCGGCAGGCATTTTGACCCCATCGGCAGCCACAGGCGCTTTCGGTTTTTGCAGTTGTTGCCAAGTCACAAAGCCAATAATAACCAGAATGAGTAACACCCAAGGTAACCAGGTAAAGGTCCGGCGCACGTTTTGTACCTCTAAGTAAATTTTTTTTGATGATTAAGTCATTGAATGAGCTATTGTAAAACGAAACACAAATAGAAACATAAAAAAGCCCAAGAGTTTTGTCTTGCTTTAGTTACAATACAAAATATGTTTTGATATTGGCTAAATATGAGCAATTTGAGAAAGTTATGGCGCAGCTAAAAGAAATTATTCAATGGTGTGATCAAACTTTAAATACACATGAATTTAAAGATTACGCGCCCAACGGTTTACAAATTGAAGGTAAGTCTGAAGTTCAAAAAATTTTATGTGCAGTGACTGCCTCTCAAGAGGCTATTGATGCTGCTATTGCCCAAAATGCAGACTTACTGTTAGTACATCATGGCTATTTTTGGAAAGGCGAACCTTACCCAATTACAGGCATGCGCGGTAAACGCATCAAAAGTTTAATCCAGCATGATATTTCTTTGGTGGGTTATCACTTACCGCTCGATTCACACCCAAGTCTAGGCAATAATGCTGCCATTGCTGAATGTTTGGCATTAGAAAATTTGCAAGCCCTAGACCCGAGTGAACGTCATCCTATTGGTAATATTGGTTTTTTAAAGCAAGCCATGAGCGCAACCGAATTTCGTGACTATCTCACAGCGCGTTTAGGCTTTAAAACCATTCATCTTCCTGCCGAAAAAAGTCAGATTCAAAAAGTAGGGTTCTGCACGGGTGCAGCACAAGATTTTATTGGCAAAGCGGCAGAACAAGGTTGTGATGCCTTTATTTCGGGCGAAGTCAGTGAACGCACCTATTATGAAGCCAAAGAACTAGGCGTGCATTATTATGCCTGCGGACATCACGCGACTGAGCGCTATGGTGTACAACGACTCGCAAAAGCTATTTCAGAACAGTTTAATATTGAGTATAGTTATTTTGAATTAAATAACCCAATTTAATACACCGTTTCACCCAACGATTTCACTCAAATGACATCTGTGTTTAACATAGTCTTTAGATGTATACATTCGAGTCTTATTCTGTATGGTTATTTATACCTAATGCGCAATTTGATCTCGAAATCTATTACAATAGAGCCACTTAATGTTAAAACCCAGCAAAATGCAAGGAATTGAAAACATGACAACCATTACTTTACCGGCTTTACCATACGGTTACGAAGATCTTGCTCCACACATCAGCAAAGAAACTTTAGAATTCCACCACGACAAACACCACAACACTTATGTTGTGAACCTGAACAACTTGATCGCGGGTACGGAGCTTGAAGGTAAAACTTTAGACGAAATCATCAAAGCAACTGCAGGCGATGCAGCTAAAGCTGGTGTATTCAACAACGCAGCGCAAGTTTGGAACCACACGTTCTACTGGAACTGTATGGCGAAAAACGGTGGTGGTAAAGCTACTGGTGCTTTGGCTGCTAAAATTGATGAAGCTTTCGGTTCTTACGAAAAATTTGCTGAAGAATTTGCTGCTGCTGCAACAACTCAATTCGGTTCAGGTTGGGCTTGGTTAGTAGCTGACGAAGTGAATGGCAAACTTTCTATTATGAAAACTTCAAATGCTGACACACCAATGGCGCACGGCAAAGTTGCAGTATTGACGATTGACGTTTGGGAACACGCTTACTACATCGACTTCCGTAATGCACGTCCTGTTTACATCAAAACTTTCTTAGAAAGCCTTGTAAACTGGGATTACGCAAATGCGAAATACGCAGGTCAAGATGCTGGTGTAGAAAAATAATTTCTATTTTTCTGTAGAAAAACTGCTCTTTATGGGCAGTTTTTTTATTTTTGCAGATGAAATGAATATTTATAAAGCAAACAATACATTTCTGATGATGAACGTGTTGACGACTTAAACTTTCATCCCTAAAATGCCCCACAGATTCTCCAATAGCTCAGTCGGTAGAGCGACGGACTGTTAATCCGCAGGTCCCTGGTTCGAGCCCAGGTTGGAGAGCCAATCTATTCTCCCATAGCTCAGTCGGTAGAGCGACGGACTGTTAATCCGCAGGTCCCTGGTTCGAGCCCAGGTGGGAGAGCCAAGATTCTAAAAATCCCACGCAGTATGACGTGGGATTTTTTTTTGCAATTTTTATTGTTTTTATAGTGGATATGATATTCTAAACGAATGGAACAGGCCTCACTCTCCCCTTAAATCAAAATTAAAACCATACAGTGAAGATCGGGCTATCCCCTCTTGTGATGACTCTATTTTTTCGCTAACTTAGGTTCATCAACAACAATAAAACTTGAAAGCCCATGCAAGCGCCTTGGTTAAAATCCCTGATTTTTTGGACAATTCTGATTGTGGTGATTTTTGCAATTTTTCAATGTACGCAAAAATCTGAAAGCAATAAAACTGCTGCGACACTCATGTATGAACGTCTGTATCAATGCAGTCGTGATCTGAACGCACAACAACAAGCCACCTTAAAACAAATTCAAAGCCAAGTGAAAACAGAAATGACTCAGCAAGAGATGCTGCAATTAATTAACTTATGTCGTAAAACCAACCCACCACAGACACGCGAAGATTATATAAAAGCCATTCAAGCACTCTAAAAACTGCGTTAAAACAAAGCTAGATGATTATTTTTAAAGCAGTTAATCTATAATTACGGTTTTTTTTCAATTCCGGCTTGACCAAAAACAGATACCCACATAGAATGCGTGTCAGATTCTCCCATAGCTCAGTCGGTAGAGCGACGGACTGTTAATCCGCAGGTCCCTGGTTCGAGCCCAGGTGGGAGAGCCAAAATTCTTAAAAAACCCACGCATTATGACGTGGGTTTTTTATTCCTGCTGTTTAGGGTCTAACGACACCGCATCATCTATGTTTGAATCCAGTCAATCGACTTTCTTGCTTATTGGCAGCTTGGCTAGCCTTGCCCTGTTTATCTTAATTTTTAAGCAATTATTTTTCCCCAAGAAAAACTTTTATCCTAAACCGATGATGACTGCTTTTGAACGCAGAATGTTTATGCGTTTAAAACAAGCTTTTCCTGAGTATCACATCTTGGCACAAGTGGCGTTTAGCGCATTAATCACCAACAACCACTATAAAATTCGTGCGCTGTTTAATCGTAAAGTGACTGATTTTGTGATCTTAAATGCAGAAATGCAGGTCATTGCAATTATAGAGTTAGATGACCGCAGTCTTTTCCTAATTGACCAAAGTTGTCAAATTGATTCTTTATAGATTTTTCATTGACATAGTACATTTTTTAACCTTTAATTTATTTGACAATCGTCATGGATGGAACATTCTGTGAAAGTTAAATACCTTAAGGATTATGATCACTCAGACACTTTAGATATTGCTAGCCGTTACTGGCTAAAACAAGAAGAACAGAAGCTTAATAAGCTTACTGCACTAGTAGCCCTCTATTGCGCGTATATCGAATGTTTGAAGGGTACATCGAGTCAACACTCAATATTCAATTTAACATCGTCTGCTGCACTGGAGGATCATGTAGAGTGCTTTATAGGATTTATCTACACTGAAATAGATACAAGTAATTACAACAAATACCACTATAGCTATGAAGTTCAGTTAGTATTCAATAATCTAGCTTTATTTCTAAATAAAAGGAAAACTACAATTTTCCTTTCATTTAATACAATAAGTGAAGACGTAGAACATTGTATATTTCTATATAAAAATACTGAAAAAAATATAGAAAAAATTGAATATTATCAAGGTTGGAGCATTTGCAGCAATGATAAGAAAATTATGAATCTAAATATCAGTATTATTTACGATGCATATGGAAAAGAGTTCACACATAAATTACATCAAATAATGATAACTTATGGAAAAAAAATAATATCAACCACATTGTCAAAAAAAATTGGATATCTAGTTAGCTTATTTAGAATTTTAGTTCTAGTTTATCCAAATATTAAAAACTTACAGAGGGCAATGTCTTCAGAGTATGCATTTGAAAGCATGCTTATTATTTATAATTTATGCTTAATTGATGCAAAAATAAAAAACTATAATATTGGTCATTTTCACGGAAGATGGAGTCGTATGGTCGATATGTACAGCTTATTAGTCAACTATGGAATATTTCAAGAACCTCTCACAGAAATACTTAGGCCAATCTATAAAAATTGTACAAATAAAAATACTACAACAAATGTGATAAAAAACAATAAACAACAATTATTACATAATAAATTAGTAACACAAATTCCACTAAGCTATACAGATAGTGAGGCTAAAGAATTAATTTTTATTAAAATAATTAATGAAATTGACCATATAGTCTACTGTTCAGAATTACTTAGACAAAAAGTAAATGAAAAATATGATTATTTTATTGAATGCAGCAACAAAGGAACTATTAAAGTAAACCAAAATAATAATTTAAGAAACCCTGTACCGATAGGAACTATAAGTAAAAATAACACATTTCGTACTTTTTATGAAACTCCCTTTAAACACAAAGACATTAAGAATTATTCAAACTTTCTAGGTATATCAGGTTTTAGCAAGGAAAAAGATATCATTAAGGATGAAATTTTTTATTCAAGTTATAATACATTATATCCTTTACTTATACTATTAATTAATCAACATCCCGCGATTACTGAATCATGGCTACTGAGTTGGAAATTGTATGACAATAAGAGTAATGTAGGTCTTTTTAAAATTGGGGAATCTTGGTATAGCAAGTCTTTCAAAAAAAGAAAAGGAGTGAATCATGCTGAACAATTAATTAAGTTAAATTCTCAATCGGTAAAAATAATTGAAGACATCATAAGAATTACTAGCATAGCAAGAAATTATTTAAAATCAGAAAATAATAAAGATTATGAATACATGCTATTAGCTTCAAGAACTGCATTTACAGAACCAAAAAGAGTAAAAAAGATTGAAAATGGTACATGTACCACACTAATTAATTGCTTAAAAAATTCATATGAAATAACAAGTTATAGAAATAGTGAGATATTACTTAATAATAACGAAAGTAAACATATCTTTCAAAATTTAACCTTAACAAGGTTTAGAGCAAGTTGTGGTGTACGTGTTTACTATGAAACAATGTCTGTCAATAAAATGAGTATAGCACTAGGTCATGAGGAATATAACCCTAGTTTGATAGATTCATATTTACCAGATGCTCTATGGAAATTTTACACAAATAGATGGATACGAATATTTCAAAATGCTCTAATTTATGAATCTATGAAAGAGTCTATTTATTTATTTGAATCAGTAGACTTCACTAAAGATGAACTTGATAAATTCATAAATAATCATGCATTCAAAGACATGCCTCATCATATTGAAAAAGGATTTCATGAAATAAATATTGAAAAAAAAAATAACAACGATAAAAATAGTTATATAGGTATTTATTTAATAACAGTTCCTCTTCTACAAATTTTTCTGGCAGTTAAATACTTATTTGAGGAGACTTCTCACAATGAAAAAGACATAAAGAAACATTTAAAATGGTGGTACACAAGTGCGAATTATGTAATATCTCAGATTGAAGAATCACAAAATAATTTACAACAATGCTTGTATTTGACTAAAGACATAATAGAAATGTATAAAATAGCGAAAAACAACCCAATAAAGCATCAAATAATTGAAGGAATATTTACAAATGATCGTGGATAATGCATTAAAAGAAATTATATCCGACATTAATAAAAATATTGAAAATATGTCAATAAATGAACTTATGCTATTAAAGAATGAGATGATAAAAAACCCTAATAACTATGAATTAATTGAAAAATCTTTTGAAAAAACATCGACCATACACAATTTAAAACTATCAGATGTAAGAATTCCAGATTGGTTTTATAATAATACTAAATTTGAATCAAATATATGGATGATAAAAATAAATAAAAAAATAACAACGATCAACTTCAATAAAATAAAGATTGATAATAATATTAAACTAACAGAAAGACCAAAAATTCTAAATACCTTCAAATACTGGCTTTGCATTCAAAGCCACCCTATTTACAATAATGGTTTTTTACTCAAAAATCAAACAATAAGCACCAACTTAAGTAATATAATACACTTCATAAACTCTATTTTAATTAACTCAAAATATTTAAAATTAAGCAAGTACAATTTAGAAAAAGTCAATGAAGACTATATTGTTGACTATTTAGTCAATATAGCAAACTATGGTAAAATAAATGCATCAATAAATTATTATAATTTAGTTGCAGAGTTCCTAAGAGAAAAGATTAAGGAAATAAATTTAAATGATATATTAGAATTTGAAAAAGAATTTCCTTTTGTTAATAATCACAACCATAATGATGAACTTGACTTGACATTAGAAGAGCTAAGAAAGTCTAAATATTGGCTTTATTTTAATAAAGGTTACTCTACATATAATCCCAACAAAGTGTTAACTAATTTTTTCATTAAATGCTTTGAGAATAAAATCATTGTTTTTAACCAGCACCCCATTACTTTACATCAATTAAACTTAATTAAGGATAAATCTAATACAGAGTATTTATCTCTTCCTTGTAAGACTACAGATGAAGAAAACTTTTCATATCAAGATATTCAATCTCAAATAAAGAACTTAAAGAAAATTGTATTTATCCACTCTCAAAATGATTGTGCCCAAATAAATATTTCAAACTTTAATACTATAGGTGTAAAACGAATAAGTAAAATAACCCCTTTAAGAGATCTGGGGCGATTTGCAACACTACCTGCTGAGGTAACTTTTAAAGCAATACATGATTCATTTGAATTTATTCATAAATATTTAGATATATTACTTGATACTATTATTAGATATTCTTTATTCATAAAGAATAAAGAAGGAGATTTCAAAGCTTTCTATAACTCTCCAGATTTTCCTGACACATTAAAGAGCATAGGTATTAAAGAGTTAAAAATACCTGATGATGAAAATTTTTTTATAAATTTACGAATGAATCATGGATTTATAGATTTTTACAATATTCTTTTAGGGTCCATATTAGTTGCATTAGGTGCAATCACCGCTAGACGCATCTCTGAAATTATTGATCTACAATCATTAGATTGCTTATTGCCTAAAAATGTTGATCCATTTACAACAGAACATAAAGAGTTTGAGGTTATATTTGATAATCGAAAAAGTGGTGTTGGTGGCATTAATTTTCATCGTGAAAAGATGGCAAGACCTATACCAAGCATAATAGCAAAAATAATTTATAAACTTGAAAAGTTCAATTCAGTAATTTTAGATAATAATTTATCTAAATTATCAGATATTAATTTGGTTAATAGATATTCTTATGCTAGAAACACATGGTCAAAGTTATCTCATTCAACTTATGGTAACTTACTAAATTTATTTTGTGATTATTTTCAAACAAAAGTAATAGAATTTACCCCAAATGAATATAGAAGATATTATATACGACAGCATCAACTTAGACGTTTTTTTGCAATGATGTTTTTCTGGTCAAAAAGCTTTGATGGTTTAGATACATTACGCTACTTCCTTGGTCATACAGATATTGAACATTTATATCATTATATTACTGAACCTTTAACAGGTAGCGTTCTAAATGGCGTAAAATCTCATACAATTTCTGAAGCTTATTTAGGAAAATCAGGCCCAATTGTTAAAAACATTGAAAATTTGCGTGCAGTATTAATAAGTCATTTCAATGTTGATGACTTGGAAATAATAAGCGCAAACAACTTTAAGCTGACAAATAATTTATCAAGCAAAATAAACTATCTTATAGATGAACATATAATTGACCTTCAACCTAGATTTTTTACCACCAAAGACAAAAAAAATAATACAATCCAAGAATTTGAGCTAATATTAATAATTAAGGATGATTTATGAAAAAAATTGATTCTCTTGAAGTTGAAAATTCAATTCAATCTGAAATTGACTTACTTCAACTTATAGTAAAAAAACCAAACAATTATATTAATGACAATACAATAAAATATGCTATTTCATCTCAAAAAAATATGGCTAAATACTCTAATAATGACTATGGCATTATCTCATACGCGCCAACTTAAGCCATGTTGATGATATTTCATACACTCTGGTGCCTCCTAAATAACATTGAAATATCATCTGTAAATCGTTGTAATTTCCTCTTCCTAGGCCGCTCCGACATACTTTTAAT